>JAYTXT010000161.1:0-13416 GCA_043742765.1 Gammaproteobacteria bacterium
GCGCGCCGTCTCCTTGAGGGGGTTTCTTTGAGTACGACCTCAAGCGCGAACGCCTCGAGGAAGTCGGACTAGAGCTGGAAGATCCGGCGATCTGGGCCAAGCCCGAACGCGCCCAGGAGCTGGGGCGCGAGCGCGCCCGCCTCAGCACTGAACTGGGCCAGATGGATCGCGCCTACGTTTCGGTGCGTGACGCACTGGAGCTCCTGCAGCTCGCCGAGAGCGAGAACGATGAATCCACCGCCAGCGACATCGAGCGTGACCGGCCGAAATTCGAAGCCAGCGTGCGGGCGCTCGAGTTCAAGCGCATGTTCCGCGGTGAGATGGATTCCCACAATGCCTTCCTCGATATCCAGGCCGGCGCCGGCGGCACCGAGGCGCAGGACTGGGCGCAGATGCTGCTGCGCATGTACCTGAAGTGGGCCGTGACCCGCGGCTTCAGCGCCGAGGTGATCGACTCGCAGCCCGGCGAAGTCGCCGGCCTCAAGTCGGCGACCGTCGAGGTCACCGGCGATTACGCCTACGGATGGCTGCGCACCGAGACCGGCGTGCATCGCCTGGTGCGCAAGTCACCGTTCGATTCCGGCAATCGCCGCCACACCTCGTTCGCCTCGGTGTTCGTCTCGCCCGAGGTTGACGATGACATCGCCATCGAGATCAACCCCGCCGACCTGCGCATGGATGTCTACCGCTCCAGCGGCGCCGGCGGCCAGCACGTCAACAAGACCGAATCCGCGGTGCGCATCACGCACGCGCCCAGCGGCATTGTGGTCGCCTGCCAGAACGAGCGCAGCCAGCACAAGAACCGCGCCACCGCGATGAAGATGCTGAAGGCCAAGCTCTACGAGCTTGAGGTCAATAAGCGTAATGCGGCGGCCCGGGTGCTCGAAGACACCAAGTCGGACGTCAGCTGGGGCAACCAGATTCGCTCGTATGTGCTCGACCAGTCGCGCATCAAGGATCTGCGTACCGGTGTGGAGGTCGGCAACACCCATTCGGTGCTCGATGGCGACCTCGATCAATTCATGGAAGCAAGCCTGAAGGCGGGACTGTGACAAACGAAGATGAAAATCACCTGATCGCCGAGCGGCGCGCCAAACTCACCGCGCTGCGGGCGCGAGGCTTGCCGGCCTACCCCAATGATTTCCGCCGTGATGCGTTGGCGGCGGACTTACTGGCAACTTACGCTGAACGCGATTCGCAATGGCTCGAAGCCAACCCGATGCGCGTGCGGGTCGGCGGCCGCATGATGTTCAAGCGCGTCATGGGCAAGGCCAGCTTCGCCAAGCTCGCCGACCGGAGCGGCGCGATCCAGCTGTTCCTGCAGGAAAACGCGCTGGGCGCGGTCTACGCGGCGTTCAAGGATTACGACGTCGGCGACATTCTCGGTGCCGCCGGCCACCTGTTCCGCACCCGGACCGGCGAGCTCTCGGTGCGGGTCACGGGCCTGCAGCTGCTGGTCAAGTCGCTGCGCCCATTGCCGGACAAATGGCACGGGCTGACCGACACCGAGACCCGCTACCGCCAGCGCTACCTCGACCTGGTGATGAACGACGCCAGCCGCGCCGTGTTTCGCACCCGCACTCAGATCGTCCGTTACTTGCGCGATGCGCTCGACGCACTCGATTTCCTCGAAGTCGAGACGCCGATGATGCAGCCGATCCCCGGCGGCGCGGCCGCGCGCCCCTTCGTCACGCATCACCACGCGCTCGACCAGCAGATGTACCTGCGCATCGCGCCCGAGCTGTACCTGAAGCGGCTGATCGTCGGCGGCCTCGAGCGCGTCTATGAGATCAACCGCAATTTCCGCAACGAAGGCCTGTCCACGCAGCACAACCCCGAGTTTACGATGCTCGAGCTGTACTGGGCGTACAGCGATTACCGCGAGCTCATGGAACTCATCGAACGGCTGCTGCACGGGCTGGCCGATTCGCTCCTGGGCACGCGCCTGGTGACCTATCAGGGGCGCGCCTACGACCTGGCGCAGCCCTTCCGGCGCGTGAGCGTCGAGGCGCTGATCCTCGAGCACAACCCGGAGCTTGAGCGCGCGCGGCTGCGCGATGTGCCGTACCTGCGTGTGGCCTGCGAGCGGCTGGGCGTGCCGGTGAAGGCCGGTGACGGGGCTGGCAAACTTCAGATCGAGATCTTCGAGAAGACCGCCGAGCACACGCTCCTCGATCCCACTTTCGTGCATGCCTACCCCGCGGAAGTGTCGCCGTTGTCGCGTGCAAATGATACTGACCGTTTCCTTACGGATCGGTTCGAGTTCTTTATCGCCGGACGCGAACTGGCCAATGGCTTTTCCGAGCTCAATGACTCGGAAGACCAGGCGGCGCGCTTCAGTGCGCAGGTGGCGCGCCAGGAGGCCGGCGATGACGAGGCCATGCACTACGATGGCGACTACATCCGCGCGCTCGAATACGGCATGCCGCCGACCGCGGGGCTGGGGTTGGGCGTCGATCGCCTGGTGATGTTCCTCACGGACTCGGCCTCGATCCGCGACGTGCTGCTGTTCCCGCAGCTGCGGCCGGAAAGCTAGGTCCGCCGCGCGTGAGCGAAACCCCGGAGCACGCGCCGCACGCCTCAAAGCGCCCCATCGGCGTGTTCGATTCGGGCGTTGGCGGACTCACCGTGCTGCGCGCGCTCCGCGCTGAGTTGCCCGCCGAGTCATTCATCTACCTGGGCGACACGGCGCGGCTCCCGTATGGCACCAAGAGCGAACACACGGTGGCGCGCTACGCGCTGCAGGCGGCCGACGCACTGATTGAACGCGGCATCAAGTGCCTGGTGGTCGCGTGCAACACGGCCTCGGCCGCGGCGCTTCCTGCGCTCCAGGAACGCTACGCCGAGCTCCCCGTGATTGGCGTGATCGAGCCGGGCGCGCGCGCCGCCTGTGCCGCCTCGAAGAGCGGACGCATCGCCGTGCTCGCCACCGAAAGCACGGTGCGCGGTGGAGCGTATACGCAGGCGATCACGCGGCTCCGGCCGGACGCGCGGGTCACAACCATTGCCTGCGCTATATTCGTGGCGCTGGCCGAGGAGGGCTGGACCGACGGTGCCGTGGTCGAGGCGGCCGCGGAGCGCTACCTGGGGCCGCTCCGCGCGGCCGGCGCGTCCGGGCCCGATACCCTGGTGCTCGGTTGCACGCATTTTCCGGTGCTGGGGCCGGCGATTGCGGCGGCCGTGGGTCCCGGGCTCCGCATCGTCGATTCGACGGCCACCACCGCCGTCGCGGTGCACCAGGAGCTCGCGGCGCGCGGGTTGCTGCGCATGGCCGGCGCCGCGCCACCCGCGGCACAATTTCTGGCCACCGATGGCATTGCTCGATTCGCCGCGGTGGGCGGGCGCTTTCTTGGCGCGCCGATCGGCGCCGATGAGGTCGAACTCATCGACCTGTAGATCAGGCAGGATTCTCCAGCGTGAAGCGCGCGCTCTCGTCCTCGTAGGCGAACACCTCCGCGTAGCGGCCCCAGCCGACGATGGCGCGCAGCGTCTGCTCGGCGGAGTCCTCAGTCATGAAATCCTCGAGTTCATCGATGAAGCGGCTCTTGCGCGCCACGTGTGAGGTGCGTTCATCAAGCACGCGGCGAATATGCGCCGCGAGCGGCACGTAGGTGAGCAGCTGGCGCGCGAAAATGCGCTTGCGCTCGTCCTGCGCCGCGTTGCAAAACGCCAGACCCGCCTCGGTGATTTTCAGATCGCCCCCTTCGAGTTCCGCAAAGCGGAACATCTGCAGGGTTTCCGCCACTGGGAACAGCTCGTCGATTTCCATCTGTAACCCGCCGGCAATCTTCGGCAGGTCCGCCGCGCCGTTGTAGGGGGCGGCGGCCACTGCCTCGAGCAGGCCCGATAGTTCGTTGGACGAGACGTGCGGCAGGACGCTGCCGATTCCCTGGCCGGGGAAGAACTCGGTGCGCGTGCCGACGCTGGTGGCGACGGTACGCGCGGTCATCTCGACGTAGATCTTTTCGACCAGCTCACGGAACGAGGGATCGAGCCGGTCGCGCGGCTGCGGCAGGGTCACCTCGATTTCCGACAGCACGCGCCCGGGGTTGCTGCCGAACACCAGCACCCGATCGCACATCAGTACCGCTTCCTCGATATTGTGCGTCACCAGGATCACGCCCTTGATCGGCATGCGGCCCTCGGACCACAGGTCGAGGAAGTCGGTGCGCAGGGTCTCCGCGGTGAGCACGTCAAGCGCCGAGAAGGGTTCGTCCATCAGCAGGATGTTGGGGTGCACGACCAGCGCGCGCGCGAAACCGACGCGCTGGCGCATGCCGCCCGAGAGCTCACGCGGATAGGCGGATTCGAAGCCGTCTAATCCGATGAGGTCAATCGCTGCCAGAGTACGGGTTCGAATCTCGGCGCGCGGCAGGCGCTGCGCCTCGAGTCCGAGCGCCACGTTTTCGTACACCGTGAGCCACGGGAACAAGGCGAAACTCTGGAACACCATCGAGATGCCCGCGGCGGGGCCGTCCACCGGCGCGCCCAGGTAGTTGAGCTCGCCCCGGCTCGGTTCGGCGAGTCCGGCGATCAGGCGCAGCAGCGTTGATTTCCCCGAGCCCGAGCGTCCCAGTAGCCCGACGATCTGGCCGGCGGCCAACTGCAGGTTTACGCCCTCGAGTACCAGCAGTTCCTGGCCATCGGGCTTCGGAAAGGATTTGGCAATTCCGCTAACCTGCAGCAACGGCGCCGCGTCTGTTTCGGGGGGCGGTGGCATGTCAGCTGAGACGATAGCGGCGTTCGGCGTAGTAATAAAGTGGCCGCCAGAACCAGCGGTTGAGGCTCACCACGAACAGGCACATCGTGGCGATGCCGAGCACGATGTGATGATAGTCCCCGGCCGCGGTGGCCGCGGCAATGTAGGCGCCCAGGCCGTGGGCGCGTACCTGCGTGCTGCCCCAGCTGGCGAGCTCAGCGACGATAGACGCGTTCCAGGAGCCGCCCGATGCGGTGATCGCGCCGGTGACGAAATAGGGCATGACGCCAGGCAGCGCGACACGCCGCCACCACAGCCACCCGGAAACGCGCAGGTTCTGCGCGGCACGCCGCAGCTCGGCCGGCATCGCCGAGGCGCCGGCGATCACGTTGAAGAGGATGTACCACTGGGTCCCCAGGATCATCAGCGGGCTCAGCCACAGATTCGGGCTCAGGTGCCTGGCGACGATCAGGTAGACCGCGAGCGGGAACAGCAGATTCGCGGGAAACGCGGCCAGAAACTGCGCGATCGGCTGTACGACCTGCGCGGCCCGGGGGCGCAGCCCGATCCAGACGCCGATCGGTACCCACAGCAGGCTCGCCAGCGCGATCAGCACCACGACCCGCGCCAGCGTCAGCAGCCCCAGCGTGCCCACCTCACGCAGCTCGGCCAGGCTGGTGTGCTCGAAAAGCGTCAGGGCCAGGCGCTGCAGGGCGAGGGCCGCCAGCAGCAGCGCAAGCACGAGCCAGAGGACCTCCCAGCCCCGCGAGCTGCGCTGCCGGCCAGCAGTGGAGCGTGGCCGCGGCGCGGTGCGGGCCGGCAGTGTCCAACTGGTCCAGCGCACTGCGGCGTAGAACATCAGGGTCAGGCCGCTGATGAGGCGTGAGCGGCGCATCATGGTCAGGGCCCAGGATTGGGGCGGCTCCGCACCGGGTTCCTGCTCGACGCGGAAGCGATCCACCCAGCAGATCAGCGGACGGAACAGCAGCTGGTCGTAGACGAGAATCACCAGCGCCATGGTGGTAATTGCCCAGCCGATGGCAGGCAGGTCGCGCTGCTGGATGGCGAGCGCGATGTACGAGCCCACGCCGGGCAGGGCCACCGCAGTATGGCCGACGCTGATCGACTCGGCCGCCACCACGAAGAACCAGCCGCCGGACATCGACATCATCATGTTCCAGGTCAACGCCGGCAACGCGAAAGGCACCTCGAGCTGCCAGAAGCGCATCCACGGTGTGAGGTGAAAACAAGCGGCCGCTTCGGCGAGTTCGGTCGGGACGGTGCGGAGCGATTGATAGAAACTGAAGGCCATGTTCCAGGCCTGGCTGGTAAAGATCGCGAAGATGGCAGCGAATTCGGCGCCCAGCACGCGCCCGGGCACCAATGACATGAAAAAAACGACCGTTATGGAAATGAATCCGAGTATTGGCACGGACTGCAGGATATCGAGGAGCGGTATCAGGACCCGGGCGGCACGCGGGCTCTTCGCCGCCCAGGTCGCATAGCTGAGTGTGAAGGCCAGCGACAGGCCCAGTGCCGTGAACATGCGCAGCGTGGTGCGCGCGGCGTATTCAGGCAGGTGCGCGGGGCTCAGCGACAGGGGCGTCGCGTCCAGTTGCGAGAGCGGCGCCAGCAGTCCGCGGCTGGCCTCGGCCAGGAATACTACCAGCGCCAGCACCACGAGCAGCGCCAGCGCATCCCAGCGCGTGACGAACTCGCGGATGAAGCCGAAGTGGTGGGTGCGGCTGGCTCGCAGCATGGGGCGGATCAGGCTGGTTTATAGTGGCGGGCAGTATACGGGTTCAGGCACCGCCGTCGTGGCGGCGCCATGAGTGTTACAGGCCCTGGCAGCATGAGCGAACACAGTCACGGGGGCGCGGCCTCCCATGATCACGATTTCGACGAGGTCAATCCGCTCGCCGAGCGGCGCACCCGCTGGGTCGTGATTCTGACGGCGTTCACCATGGTGATCGAGCTGCTGGCCGGCTGGTGGTACGGCTCCATGGCGCTGCTCGCCGACGGCTGGCACATGAGCTCGCACGTGATCGCGCTCGGGCTGTCGGTGGCCGCCTACGTCTACGCGCGCCGCTTGCGGCGTGACACGCGCTTCGCGTTTGGCACCTGGAAGATAGAGGTGCTCGGCGGCTACACGAGTGCGCTGCTGTTGGTGGGCGTCGTGCTGGTGATGGTCTACGAATGCGTGACCAGACTCGCGCACCCGGTGCCTATTGCCTATGACCAGGCCCTGGCGGTCGCCACGCTGGGGCTGTTCGTGAACCTGCTATCGGCCTGGTTGCTCGTCGGCGCGGCTCACGGCCGGGTGCACGACCACCACCACGATCATGCCCATGACCATTCCCATGACCATCAGGACCTTAACCTGCGCTCCGCCTACGTGCACGTCGCTGCGGATGCGGCGACTTCATTGCTCGCGATCGGCGCCCTGGCGGGCGGTAAGTATCTGCAGCTCACCTGGCTCGATGCGGGAGTCGGCCTGTTTGGCTCCGGTATAGTCGCGGTCTGGGCGGCCTCGCTCCTGCGCTCGACGGGTCGGTTGCTGCTCGATGCTGAGATGGACGCGCCGGTGGTGGGCGAGATCCGCCGCGCACTGCGCGAGTCCCCGGTTCCCGTTGCGCTGGAGGATCTGCATGTGTGGCGCGTGGGCAAGGGCAAGTACGCCTGTATTCTCAGTGTTACCGCCGGCGACCCGGCAACGCCGGAGTATTTCCGCTCTCTGCTGCGCGCGCACCGCGAACTCGTCCATGTCACGGTCGAGGTCAACCGGCCCGCTGTCGCCTAAACCCGAATTGCGATATTGTCACCGCTATCGCCGGCTGCAACTGCAAGGGGATCCATATGGTTCATTCCAGCTATCAGGGACGGTTCATCTGGCACGAACTGCTCTGTAACGACACCTCTGCCGCGAGCGCTTTCTACACCCGCGTGTTGCCATGGAAGGCACAACCGTTCAGCCCGGGGTCGCCCTACGTGGTCTTCATGACCGCCGGCGGTAAGCCCGTGGCGGGGGCCATGTCGCTGTCCGATGACGCCCGGGCCACGGGCACCGTCCCGCACTGGCGCGGCTATATCGGCGCCGCCGACGTCGATGCGATCGTGGCGCAGGCCTCGCGCCTGGGCGCGCGCATCCTGCAGCCCGCGCAGGACATGCCTGCTGTGGGCCGGGTCGCCATGCTGGCGGACCCGGAAGGTGTCAGATTTGGCGTATTCCGCCCGCTTAAGGGTTCGGGCGAGGGCAGACCGGGCGATTCCGGATTTTCCTGGTGTGAGCTGGCGGCGCGCTCGCGCGAGACCGCGCTCATCTTTTATCAACAGTTGTTTGGCTGGGAGCTGCGCGCGCCCACGGACATGGGCGGCGGTTTTCACTATCAGACTTTTGGGCTCGGCGGCCAGGATTTCGGCGGCGCGTACACGATACCCGCCGATCGGCCGATGCCCCCGGCCTGGTGCCCGTATGCGACCAGCAGCAGCGCCGATGAAACCGCGGGCAAGGTCGTCGCTGCGGGTGGGCAGCTCTGCCACGGCCCCATCGAGGTGCCCGGCGGCGGGCGCGTCGTGCAGTTCCTTGATCCGCAGCGTGCGCTGTTCGCGGTGCACTCGATGGCGCCGACGGCCACAAAACCCGCGGCCAGGGCCAGCGCGAAGCCGACAGCGAAACCCGCCGCCAGTGCCGCCAAAAAGGCCGCAAGGAAGCCCGCGAAGAAGCCCGCAAAGAAATCCGTCAGGAAGACGATGAAGAAAAAAATGGCGAAGCGGCCCGTGGCCAAGCGCAAGCCGGCAAGAAAACCGGCGCGCAAGCCGGCGCGCAAGCCGGCGCGAAAGAAGTAGTAGCCGGCCTAAACCAGGCGCATCGACAGATCGATGGCCTGCACGTGTTTCGTCAGGCCGCCGATCGAGATGAAATCAACGCCGGTGGCAGCGATTGCGGCGATCCGCTCGAGGCTGACGCCGCCCGAGGCCTCGAGCTTTGCCGGGCGCGAAGCGGCGCGGTTCAGCGCCACGGCGCGCTGCAGGTCAGCGAGTGAAAATTCATCGAGCATGATGATGTCGCACTCCGCGGCCAGTGCGGCGGCGACTTCGTCCAGATTCTCTGTTTCCACTTCGACCGGCAGCCCGGGCGACAGGCGGCGTGCGGCCTGCACTGCGGCGGCGATCGAGCCGGCCGCGGCGATGTGGTTTTCCTTGACGAGCACCATGTCGTAGAGGCCCATGCGGTGATTCTGGCCGCCGCCGCAGCGCACCGCGTACTTCTGCGCCGTGCGGAGCCCCGGCAGCGTCTTGCGGGTGTCGAGAATGCGGCAAGCGGTGCCGGCGACGGCCTGCACGAAACGCGCGGTCACGGTTGCCGTGGCGGAGAGCAGCTGCAGGAAATTCAGCGCGGTGCGTTCGCCGGTGAGGATTGCACGTGCCGGGCCTTCGAGTTCGCACAGCACGGTGTCGGCCGCGACCTGTGCGCCGTCCTGTGCCCGCCAGCGTATCTGCACGCGTGGTTCCAGTTGCCTGAAGGCTTCGTCGAACCAGGCGATGCCGCAGATGACGGCGCTCTCGCGGCACAGCACGCGCGCTTGCGCAGTGGTATCCGGCGCGATGAGCTGTGCGGTGACATCGCCCGAACCGATGTCCTCGCGCAGCGCGCGGGACACCTGCTCGGGCAAATCGTCAGGAAGCCGGGCCGTCAAAACCTGTGGCAGCAGCCTAGAAAGGCAGGCCGTGCCCCGCGGAAGCCATGGACATCAGCATCGGGATCGAGAGCACGAAGTTGGTGCGCGATGCGAGCAGGGCGATCCGGCGCGCGCGGACTTTTTCCTCGTCCGTGGCGGGAACTAGCCCGAGGACTTTCTTCTGGTTGGGATTGATCAGCACCCAGACGTTGAACAGCATGATCGTGCCCATCCAGGCGCCGATACCCAGAACCGTGCCGTAATAGTCTTCGCCGAAGTGGCCAAAGGTGAAGACGTTGGCGAAGTTTGCGCCGCGGATCAGGTACCAGGCGCCGGTGAACCAGGTGGCCACGGCCGCCCAGCGGAACCACACCAGGGCCCGGGGCGCGACATACTTGGTGATACCTGCGCCGCCGGGGCCACCCTTGTCGGCCGCAGCAGCCCCAAGGGCCGGGACCTGGACCACGTTGAAGTAGTACAGCAGGCCGATCCACATGACCCCGGAAATGATGTGCAGCCAGCGCGCCAGGCCCAGCTCGTGGAAGGCAGTTGGCGGTATCGCCACGGCGATTACCAGGGCGAAGATGAAGCCGGCGATGATGGCGCCGCGCACGGAATTCAGTGGATTCATGGTCTGAGCCTCGTTAATTCGTTGTTCTGCAGGTATGGCATAAGCCCAACTGTTTGGAGAATAGGGCACCGCCCCCCATAATTCAACGTTGCCCCGGCAGGAGCTCTCATGAAGGGTTTGGTCTCGATCGCGCTCAGCGTTGCCTCGGTGCTGTGGCTCGGTGGCTGCGTGGCCGCGGTCATCGGCCAGGCACCCACCAGTGGTACCAGTGCGGACCTGCGGGCCAGGGCTCCGGCGGACGCCGACGGCGCCCTTGTCGGAGTGGTGCGCGGGCACTTCGGCGCCGATGCGGCCCTGCGCAGCGCGCCGATTGCCGTCAGCGCGTACAGTGGCGTCGTGACCCTGCGCGGCACGGTCGCAACGGCGACGCTGCGCGCGGCCGCAGAGCGCAGCGCGCGCACAGTTTCCGGCGTGGTCGCGGTGAACAATCAACTCAAGGTGAAGTAAGCATGGACGTCAAGGATCGGATCAAAAAGGAACTCGGCAGCGCGCCCGTGGTGCTGTTCATGAAAGGCACCCCCGATTTTCCGCAGTGCGGTTTCTCGGCGCAGACCGCCGGCGCGCTGCGCAAGCTCGGCGCGAATTTCCACAGCGTCAATATTTTCGAGGATGCCGAGTTGCGCGAAGCGCTCAAGCAGCACTCGAACTGGCCCACCTATCCGCAGCTCTACGTGCAGGGCGAGCTGGTCGGCGGCTGCGATATCGCCATGGAAATGTACCGGAGCGGCGAACTGCGAACGGTGCTTTCACAGGCCGGTGCCATCGGCACAGCGACTGCCTGAACTCTAGACGTCGGGCTCAGGTTCAGGCCCCGGCTCCGGGTCGAGCGCCTCGCCCGGCCGGTCATGCCAGCCGAGGTCGCGCGCGCGGTTCTCGGCCCACTGGAAGCTGCCCGCGAGTTCATTGCAGATGGTGCAGAACAGTTCCGCGGTGCGTTCGGCATCGTAGGTGGCCGAATGCGCCGCGGCGGTGTCCCAACCGAGGCCGGCAATCGTCGCCGCCTTCGCCAGCACGGTCTGCCCAAATGCCGCGCCCGCCAGCGTCGCTGTGTCGAAGCTCGAGAAGGGGTGGAACGGGCAACGCTTGACGCCGGCCCGCGCCACCGCGGCATTGAGGAACGACAGATCGAACCAGGAATTGTGTCCCACCAGGATGGCGCGCTTGCAGCCGGCGCGCTGCATCCCGGCGCGGACTTCCTTGAAGATACGCTGCAGCGCTTCGCGCTCGTCGATCGCCGGGCGGAGCGGGTGCCAGGGATCGATCTTATTGACCTGCAGTGAAGCCGGCTCGATGTTGGCGCCTTCAAAAGGTTTGACGTGATAGCTGTGGGTGGGGCCGCGCACCAGCCGACCCGAGTCATCGAGTTCGATCATCACTGCGGCGATCTGCAGCAGCGCGTCGCGCGTACAGTTGAAGCCGCCGGTCTCGACGTCGACCACCACCGGCAGAAAACCGCGGAAGCGCCGCGCCATGCGGCCCGCGCCCTGGTCGTTGTTCATGTCCGCACCGCCCAGGCGATGCTCTCACCGGCGCGGAATGGCACCAGTTCGCCGGGGCTCAGCGGGTAGCTCTCCGGCGGCGTCCAGGCGCGGCGCTCGAGCGTCAGCGTGCCGCGGTTGCGCGGCAGGCCGTAGAAATCGGCGCCAAAGCCCGAGGCGAAATCCTCGAGCTTCGGCAGTACACCGAGCTGTTCGAACACTTCGGCGTACAGCTCGATGCCGGCGTGGGCCGAGAAGATGCCAGCGCAACCGCAGGCGCTTTCCTTCTGCGAGCGCGCGTGCGGCGCACTGTCGGTGCCGAGGAAGAAGCGCGAATCGCCGCGCGCTACCACTCCGCGCAGCGCCTCGCGATCGGTCTCGCGCTTGAGCACCGGCAGGCAGTAGAGGTGCGGGCGGATCCCGTCCTGGAACAGGGCGTTGCGATTCAGCAGCAGGTGCTGGGGCGTGAGCGTGGCGGCGAGCCCGGCGCGGGCAGCGCAAACAAATTCGACGGCAGCGCGCGTGGTCACATGCTCGAATACCACGCGCAGGCTGCTAAAGCGTTCGAGCAGCGGGGCGAGCACCTGATCGATGAAGCGGGCTTCACGGTCAAAGATATCGACCGTGGGATCGGTGGTTTCGCCGTGCACCTGCAGCGTAAGGGCACGTTCGCTCATGCGCTCGAGCACCGCATCGAGCCGGCGGATATCGGTGACGCCCGCGGCTGAATGGGTGGTCGCCCCAGCGGGGTAGAGCTTGCAGCCCAGCACCGCACCGCTCGCGACGGCGCGATCTATTTCTTCAGGCGGCGTGTCATCAGTGAGGTAGAGCGTCATCAAGGGCGAGAATTCAGCACCCGCCGGGAGTGCGGCCAGGATGCGCTGCCGGTACGCCAGCGCCGCGGCCGTGGTGGTCACCGGAGGCGAGAGATTCGGCATGATTACCGCGCGCGCGAAACGCCGCGCCGTGAAGGGCAGCACGGCGGCGAGGGTGGCGCCGTCGCGCAGGTGCAAGTGCCAGTCGTCCGGACGGCGTATCGTCAGTTCGTGCATGTTTACCAGATTGGCCAGTGCGGCAGGCCTCGGGGTGTCTGGCCTGGATCTGCGTATAATGCCGATCCGCCGGCCTCGCCGCGTTTGAAACGCATCCTAACACAGCGTCCTGCAAGGTAATTTCTTTAGACATGAGTGAAGTCACCCACCGCGGCGATCTCGACCCGGTTGAAACGCGCGAATGGCTCGAATCGATTGATTCCGTACTGCAGTCCGAGGGCCCCGAACGCGCCCATTTTCTGATCGACCGCATGGTCGAGCATGCGCGGCGGTCGGGCGCTTACCTGCCCTACAGCCCGAATACCGCCTACGTGAACACCATCGCGGTGGGCAAACAGCCGCTGTATCCGGGCAATCGCGAGCTGGAACGGCGCATCGAAGCATGGATTCGCTGGAATGCGATGGCGATGGTGGTGGCCGCCAACCGCAAGTCCACGGAATACGGCGGGCACATCGCCAGCTACGCCTCCTCGGCGACGCTCTACGAAGTCGGCTTCAATCACTTCTGGCGCGCGCCCTCCGCGGCGCATCCAGGTGACCTGGTGTTCATGCAGGGCCATTCATCGCCAGGCATCTACGCGCGCTCCTACCTCGAAGGGCGCTTGAGTGAAGACCAGCTGCGCCGCTTCCGGCAGGAAGTCGATGGCGGGGGCCTGAGCTCCTACCCGCACCCCTGGCTGATGCCCGATTTCTGGCAGTTCCCGACGGTCTCGATGGGTCTGGGGCCGATGATGGCCATCTACCAGGCGCGTTTTACCCGTTATCTCGAGCACCGCGGGCTGCTGCCGCCGTCCGACCAGAAGGTCTGGGCCTTCTGCGGCGACGGCGAGATGGATGAACCCGAGTCGATGGGCGCGCTGACGATGCCGGTGCGCGA
>JAYTXT010000162.1:0-3762 GCA_043742765.1 Gammaproteobacteria bacterium
GTATGTAAGGCTAGGTAGCTCAGCTGGTTAGAGCGTGGCACTCATAATGCCGAGGTCGTGGGTTCGAGTCCCACCCTAGCCACCAACCGACTTGGGGAACTGCGCGCCCCGACCTGACCGGGAGGGGGTTGGCCAGGCTGTTGTCGCCCGGTTAGGTGATGACGCAGCGGCTCTCCACGCACAGGTCGAGTGCCCCCACGCAGCGCCGCGCTAAATCCCGCGCCGAAGGCGCGGAAGCACGCCTAAGTCATTGATTATGGTGGCTAGGGTGGGACTCGAACCCACGACCTCGGCATTATGAGTGCCACGCTCTAACCAGCTGAGCTACCTAGCCTTACATACCCGAAAGGGTGGCGGATTCTCCCGGCCTGCCGCTCCCCCGTCAAGGCGAGCATATGACAGCCCCTTCCGCTTGCCAGCGACAAATCTCAAGCGGATTTTACAGAACCCGGCATTTGTTTCCGTGGTGAAAATCCAACGGCAGCAGAGATCAAAAAAAAGCTTGGGGGTTGGCGTCAAACACGCGCAACATCCGTGGTCTATAAGAGAAGTCCGCCGCGCCTTTACAGCGCGCGCCGACGCGACCATTACGCACCGGAGAACCCGCAATTGATGTCTGCTTCGAGCCCCCGACCAAGTATCGCCGACACTTTCACGCGCCTGCTGCGTCTGAACCTTACTGGCGGGCCACCGGTGGTGAGCCGCGAACTACTCATGGAGGAATCCGAGGCGCACATCGCGCACGTCGCGCGGCGCGATGCTTCGCTTGAACAGCAGATCGCCGCGCAAATTCTCGCCAACCCGCACGATTACCGACGCTGGGAAGTCGAACACGAGCGGCTCATGGCGGCCGTGGCGCGCCCAAACCGCAGCGCTGTGCAGGCGCGCGTACTGTTGTCGACGGCGTTTTCACTGGTGCATCGCCGGGCGCTGTTCGAATACCTGCGCGGTCATGCCGTGCGCGGCACCGGTCGGCGCGACCTGATGCAGCATTTCCACGGTAATCGCAGCTACACCCAGGCGATGGTCACGGAACACAGCAATTACCTGCGCAGCTCGGCCAGCCTGATGTGCGCCGAGCACTTCGGCGCCACAATCCTGGCGCACCAGGCCTTTGGCGCGCCCTTCGGCCGCTACGAACAGCTTTACGCGGAATACTTCCGCAGTTACTGCGACAGCTACCTGACCCCGCCGTCGCCCAACGACGAAGATACCGACAGCATGCGGGCGCTCCTGCCGCACCTGAAACGGGACGTGCTCGACGTGCGTGCGCGACTGCTCGCCTTGCCGATAGCGCCTGCGGTTGGCGGCCAGGCCAGGCGCTGATCAGACGTTAAAGCGAAAATGCATGACGTCGCCCTCGCGGACGACGTATTCCTTGCCCTCGAGCCGCATCTTGCCGGCCTCCTTCGCACCCGCCTCGCCGCGGCAGCGGACGAATTCCTCGAAGGAAATCACTTCGGCGCGGATGAAGCCGTGCTCGAAATCGGTGTGGATGACGCCGGCCGCCTGCGGTGCGGTGCTGCCGCGCCGCACCGTCCAGGCGCGTACTTCCTTGACGCCGGCCGTGAAAAACGTGTGCAGGCCCAGTAGTTCGTAACCCGCACGAATCACCCGATTCAAGCCCGGTTCGCTTAAACCCAGGTCCTTGAGAAATTCGGCGCGCTCGGCCTCTTCGAGCTGGGCAATCTCGGCCTCGATGGCCGCGCACACCGGCACTACCGCTGCGCCCTCGGCGCGGGCACGCTCGCGAAGCGCCGTGAGATAGGCATTGTCGTGGGTCAGCGCAGCTTCGTCGACGTTGGCGACGTACATGATGGGCTTCGCCGTCAGGAGCTGGAGTTCGCGCATGTCACGGCGTTCTTCATCGGCGATCGGCACCACACGTGCGGGCGTCCCCGCATCCAGCGCCGTCTGCACCCGTGCATACAGCACGTGGCGGCGCGCGGCGTCCTTGTCGCCGCTCTTCATGGCCTTGGCGGCACGGTCGACCGCCTTCTCGACGACCGCCAGGTCCGCCAGCGCCAGTTCGGTGTTGATGACATCGACGTCCGAGACCGGGTTGATGCGTCCGGCGACGTGCACAATATCGTCGTGATCGAAACAGCGCACCACATGCGCGATGGCGTCGGTCTCGCGGATGTGCGCCAGGAATTTGTTGCCCAGGCCCTCACCCTGTGAGGCGCCGGCCACCAGCCCGGCGATGTCGACGAACTCGACCGCGGTGGGAACGATCTTTTCCGGGTGCACGATGCCGGCCAGCAGTTCGAGCCGCGGGTCGGGCACCGGCACGATGCCGACATTCGGATCGATGGTGCAGAAGGGATAGTTCTCCGCCGCGATCTGCGCGCGCGTCAGGGCATTGAACAAAGTCGATTTGCCGACATTGGGCAGGCCGACGATTCCACACTTGATACTCATTCTTCTCCCGGCGAGCCAGCCGGCGGGGCAGGCTCGTCGCGCGTATGCATTTGATTCATGGCCTGCTGCGCGCCATCGCGCAACAACTCGGGGAGCGCCGCATGCGCGCGCGCGAGCGCCGCATCGATCAGCCGCTGCTCCTCCGCGGTGGCGCGGTCGAGCACCGCATCGATCACCTGGTCCTTGGCTCCAGGGTGGCCGACACCGATGCGCAGCCGCCAGAAATCAGGCCCGAGCTGCGCGATCACGTCGCGCACGCCGTTGTGCCCACCGTGGCCGCCGCCGTGCTTGAGCCGCACCACCCCGGGGGGCAGATCAATCTCGTCGTGCACCACCAGCAGTTCCGCAGGCACGATGCGATAGAACGCGGCCAGCGCCTGTACGGCTGCGCCACTCTTGTTCATATAGGTCTGGGGCTTCATCAGCCACAGCTCGTGGCCAGCCACCTTCACCCGCGCCAGCTCGCACTGGTAGCGTGACTCACGCCGCCAGCTGGCGCCGCCGGTGCGTGCCAGCTCGTCGACATACCAGAACCCGGCGTTGTGACGCGTGCGCGCGTACTCGGCGCCCGGGTTGCCGAGCCCGACGACGAGCTTCAGAGAGAGTCCGCTCATGATGACGCGAGGGCTCGCGCTGGCCCAGAGTAGCCAGCGCGGCCCGCGGGGCGGCTACTTCTTGCCGCCCTCTTTCTTTGCGTCCTTGCCCTCTTCCTTCTTGCCTTCCTCCTTCTTGGCGCCAGGAGCTGCAGCGGCAGCGCCCTCGGCCGGAGCGGCGGCAACGGCTCCTTCGACGGGAGTAGCTGCCACTTCCGCTGTAGGCTCCGGTTCGGCAACGCGCGGCGCATGGATCGAGACCACCGGCGGGTTGGCGCCGTGCGCCAGGGCCGAGATGGTCACGCCCGCGGGCACCTTGATGTCGCTCAGGTACAGCGAATCGTTGAGGTTCATCGCCGAGAGGTCGAGCTCGATGTACTCGGGCAGGTCCTTGGGCAGGCAGACCACTTCCATGTCGGCCATGTGATGCGAGACCACACCGCCCTGGGTCTTGATCCCCGGAGCCGCGGCTTCGCCCTTGAAGTGAATCGGCAGGTGCAGCCGGATCTTCTCGTTCTCGAGGACGCGCTGCAGGTCGACGTGCACCACGGCGTTGCGCGCCGGGTGCATCTGCACGTCCTTGACGATAACCGGCTGCTGCTGCGTGCCGACGTTGACGCTGATGATCGAGGAGTAGAACTTCTCGTCGGCCACCAGCGCCAGCAGTTTGTGATGCTCGAGCGAGAGCCGGGTCGGCTCCACGTGAGCGCCGTAGAGAATGGCGGGAACCTTGCCGGAATGACGCAGG
>JAYTXT010000163.1:0-5952 GCA_043742765.1 Gammaproteobacteria bacterium
CATCGGCATCATCGGAGTGGGCGAAGCCACCATCCCGATGCTGCAGCTCTATAACAAGGTCATCGGTATCGACGAGCTCGAGTTCATGCGTGAAACCCAGGGTAGCTTCAAGCTGGGTATTGAATTTGTCAACTGGGGCAAGCTCGGCGACCGCTACATTCACGGGTTCGGCCGCTTCGGCCAGGACCTGTGGACAGTCACCTTCGACCAGTATTGGCAGCGGATGTACCAGCAGGGCAAGGCCCCGGATATCGGTGAGTATTCGATCAATCGCGTTGCGGCCCTGCAGAACAAATTCATGCGCGCCGCCACCGACATGCCCAATTCGCCACTGGGCGAAATTGTCCACGCCTTCCATTTCGACGCCAGCCTGTACGCCAGGTACCTGCGGCAATTCAGCGAGTCGCGCGGTGTCGAGCGCATCGAAGGCAAGATCGTCCAGGTGGCGCAGCGCGCGGCGGACGACTTTATCGAGGCCGTGATACTCGAGAATGGCACCCGTGTGGACGGCGAGTTGTTCATCGACTGCTCGGGGTTCCGCGGGCTCCTGATCGAACAGCAACTCAAGACCGGCTACGACGACTGGTCGGAGTGGCTCCCCTGCGACCGCGCGGTGGCTGTGCCCTGTGCCGGAGCCAGCGAGCTGCTGCCCTACACGCGCTCGACGGCGCGCACTGCGGGCTGGCAGTGGCGCATCCCGTTGCAGCATCGCATCGGCAACGGCCACGTGTTCTGCAGCCGGTATATGAGTGAGGACGAAGCCACTGCCATCCTGCTCTCCAATCTGGACGGTGAACCGCTGGCGGCTCCGCGCATGCTGAAATTCACGACTGGCGTGCGCAGGAAGATGTGGAACAAGAATGTGGTGGCCATCGGGCTCGCCGGCGGGTTCATGGAGCCGTTGGAATCCACCGCCATACACCTGATCCAGACGACCATCGCCCGGTTGCTGACGTTCTTCCCGGACCGCGGCTTCAACGAAACGGACATCAATGAGTTCAACCGCCAGGGACGCCTGGAATTCGAACAGATCCGCGATTTCCTGATACTCCATTACCACGCTACGGAGCGCAATGATTCGCCGTTCTGGGACTACTGCCGGAAGATGAACATCCCGCCCACGCTGCGGGCGAAAATGGATCTCTACCGCAGCCGCGGCCGTATTTTTCGGGATTTCGGCGAACTATTTGCCGAGGTCGCGTGGCTCCAGGTGATGCACGGCCAGGGGATCCGCGCCCAGTCCTATCACCCGCTGGTGGACCTGGCGACGGAAGCGCAGGTTGCGGAGTACCTGGGTAATATCCACGGTGTGATTGAGAAGTGTGCCGGCGCGATGCCCAGCCACGCCGATTTCATCGCCAACAATTGCGCGGCGCACCGTCCGATGGCAGCATCAGCCGTACAACGTATCTGAAGAACCTGCTCGTTTCGACCGTGGGGGCGGCCAAGTAAAATGAAACTCGGACCAATCGACTGGGCCATCATGGCCACCTATTTCGTCTTCGTGCTCGGCATCGGCTTCGCGTTGCGTCGCTACATGAAGACCACCACCGATTTCTTCCAATCGGGCCGTTCGATCCCGGCCTGGGTGGCCGGGCTCGCCTTCATCTCGGCGAACCTGGGCGCGCAGGAAGTCATGGGCATGGCGGCCTCGGGCGCCAAGTACGGCATCATGACCAGCCACTTTTACTGGATCGGCGCGATCCCGGCGATGGTGTTCCTGGCCGTGTTCATGATGCCGTTCTATTACGGCTCGCGCGCCCGCTCGGTGCCCGAGTACCTGAAGCTCCGCTTCGATGAAAAGACCCGCGGACTGAATGCGATCACCTTTGCGCTGATGACCGTACTCTCGTCCGGCATTTCCATGTATGCGATGGGCCTGCTGCTGAATCTGCTGCTGGGCTGGAGCTTCGATGTGAGCATCTGGCTGTGCGCGCTGATCGTGCTGCTCTACATCACCATGGGCGGCCTGACCTCGGCGATCTACAACGAGGTCCTGCAGTTCTTCATGATCGTGTTCGGCTTCCTGCCCCTCGTCCTGCTGGGCCTGCACGATGTCGGCGGATGGTCGGGCCTGAAAACTGGGCTCGAGCACGTCGCCACCGGCAACGGTTTCGCGGCCGGCGCCTGGTCGCAATCCTGGGCGCACATGGGGGCTCCTGCGGACAACCCGATGGGTGTCGAGTGGTTCGGCATGGCCATGGGCCTCGGGTTTGTGCTCTCCTTCGGCTACTGGTGCACCGACTTCCTCACCATCCAGCGCGCGATGGCCTCCGAGTCAATGTCGGCCGCGCGCCGTGCGCCATTGATTGCCGCGTTCCCGAAGATGATGTTCCCGTTCCTGGTGATTTTGCCCGGCATGCTGGCGATCGTGCTGCACCAGCGGGGGCTTGCCGGCGGCTTCGCGCTGCCCGTGAAGGCCGACGGCACGCTCAACTACGACATGACCGTGCCGCTGATGCTCTCGCATTATTTCCCGCAGGGGATGCTGGGTGTGGGCATCACCGCACTGATCGCGAGTTTCATGGCCGGCATGGCCGGCAACGTGACCGCGTTCAATACGGTGTTCACCTACGATATCTACCAGGCCTACATCAAGAAGGGCGCGTCCGACGCACATTATCTCCGGGTCGGACGCCTGGCTACGGTGGCGGGCATTTCGGCATCGGTGGCGGCGGCGTACCTCGCCACGCACTTCAACAACATCATGGATATGCTGCAGCTGGTGTTCGCCTTCGTGAACGCGCCGCTGTTCGCCACCTTCCTGCTCGGCATGTTCTGGAAGCGCACCACCGGGCACGCCGCCTTCATCGGCCTGATTTCGGGCACCGTCGGTGCGGCCATTCATCACGGCCTCACGCTGCCGCTCGGCTCGGTGCCCGGCATCAAGGGCGGGTGGCTGGGTCTTGCGCACCAATACACCAGCGAGATGGCGCAGAACTTCTGGACCGCGATCTGGGCCTGGAGCACCTGCTTCGTGGTCACGATCCTCGTGAGCCTCGTGACCAAGGCGCGCGCCGAGGCGGAGCTAAAGGGCCTGGTCTATTCGCTGACCGAACGGCTCAAGAGCGACGCCGAAGCCTGGTGGCGCCGGCCCGCGGTGCTCGGCGTCATCGTGCTGGCGCTGACACTGCTGCTCAACATCGTCTTCCTGTGAGGGTGCCAGCATGAAAATCGACATCCGTACTCCGGTCGGCATGATGTTCGCCTTCGTGGGCCTGCTGCTGGTGGGCTTCGGGCTGCTGGGCGACCCGGCCATCTACGAACGATCGCTCGGCGTCAACATCAACCTGTGGTGGGGCCTGGCGATGGCCGCCTTCGGCGCCGTCATGCTGTGGCTGGCGCGGCGCCGGCTATAGAGTCACGCGCTGCAAGGCGTCCCTGAGCAGCATAATCTCCACTGCCGCGATGCGAGTGCCGAAGTGCGGGCCGAAAGCGCGCTTGTCGCCCGTCACGAGGCCATCCGCGCGCGCCTGAATCGCTGCCGCGAGAATGGGGATGTCGGCAGGGTCCGACAGATTCGCAGCGGTGGCCTGCGCGAGGGCAGGCGCGCGCGCTTCGCTCACGCGCACGACGCCCAGAGTGCTGGTCGTAAATCTCTCCAGCATGGCGTGCGGGCCCTTGATAGCCAGGTTCCGTCGCGCTTCCTCAAACGCGTATTCAGAAGAGAGCAGCTCACAGAACCCGCCGCTCGCCAGTGCCAGCAAATCGTGCACTGGGCTCGTAGCCGAGTAACCCGCGAGGAACAGGATGTTCGCGTCGAGAAAAAGCCGCAAGGGCGTTTAACCTGAACGTTGCCCGAGCCGCGCCTTGACGCGAGCGCGGGTTGCATCATCGACGGTGGTCGCGGATTCAAATTCCCGAATCCGATCGTCGGCATAAATCTCAATGGGGAATATCACCGCGGGCCGCAGGCGGATGGAGCCGTCGTCGCTGACGTCCAGAAGCAGCGTCTCGTCGCCCTTGAGATTGAGTCGCTTCATGACCGCGCGAGGGATTGCGACCTGACCATTCTTTCCGAGTTTTACGGCGTCCACTGAAATTCTCTTAAAATAGGATTATCCTATTATATGGACACTGTAACACCGATGCAAGCGGGATAACATATTGATTTTAACAACTATATATTATCTCACTAGGCGTTCGTAAGCCTCGATGTACTGCTGCACCTGGCGGCTCCAGGAGAAATCCTGCGCCATGCCGTTCTGCACCAGCCTCCGCCACGTGCCTTTCTGCTGGTATAGGTCCAGCGCGGTGCTGATCGCCCAGGTCACCGCCGGCTCGTTGTAATCGTTGAAGACGATGCCGGTGCCGGCGCCGCTCGTGGCGTCGAAGTGCTGCACCGAATCGGCGAGACCGCCGGTGCGGCGCACGATCGGCACCGTGCCGTAGCGCAGGCTGTACATCTGGTTCAGGCCACAAGGTTCGTAGCGGGAAGGCATCAGGAACATGTCGCTCGCCGCCTCGATCCAGTGCGCGAGCTCGTCGCTGAAGCCGCGATGAAAGGCGACCCGGCCGGGGTGCTGCTGCGTCAGCTTGGCGAAAAACGCTTCGTACTGCGCCTCGCCTGAGCCCAGTACGGCGAGATCAAAATCGCGCGTGGCGAGCAGCGGTGGCAGGGCGTTGAACAGCAGGTCCAGGCCTTTCTGCGCGGTGAGCCGCGTGATCACGCCGATGAGCGGCCGGCGCTCGCCGCCCTGCAGTTTCATGCGCGCGAGGAATTCCTCTTTGAGCCCAGCCTTGACGCCCAGCTGGTTGGCGCCGTAATGCCGCGGCAGGTACCGATCGTTCCGCGGGTCCCATTCCGCGTAATCGACGCCGTTGAGTATGCCGACCAGTGCGCCGCTGCGCGCGCGCAGCGTGTCATCGAGCCCGGCGCCGTACTCGGCAGTCTGGATTTCCCGCGCGTAGGTGGGGCTTACGGTGCTCAACAGGTCGGCGTAGAGCAGGCCGTGGCGCAGCAGGTTGATGCGCCCGGCGCGCAGATCCTCCTGGTGCAGCAGCTCGAGGCCTGCGCCGCCCAGCACTTCCGCCGCGGCCGTGGGGCCGATGACGCCCTGGTAGCCGAGGTTGTGGATCGTGAACACGCTCCGCGTGGCTGCGAAGATCTTGTCCCACTTGTAGATTGACTTGATCCAGAGCGGCGCGATCGCCGTGTGCCAGTCGTTGCAGTGGACGATCTGCGGCGCGAAGCCCATGCGCTGACAGCTCTGCAGGGCGGCATGCGTGAACAGCAGATAACGCCGGTATTCGTCCGGGTCGGCGCTATAGATGGACGGGCCGCCGAACATCGCGGGGCAGTCGATGAGATACACGAACGTCTGCGTGCCCGGGAGCCGCGCGGTCTGCACCGAAAAGCGGTAGCTGCGCGTGCCGATGGTGAGTGGCATGTCCTGGAGAAAATCGACCGGGTAGGCCTCGAGGTCCGCGCGCTGGATCGAGGCGTGGCCCGGCAAAAACAGGCGGATGTCATGTCCGGCGGCGTGCAGGTACTTGACCAGAGCGCCGGACACGTCGGCGAGGCCACCGGCTTTGGCGAATGGTGCCATCTCGGCCGTGAGGAAACAGATGCGCAGCGGCATGACGGGCAGTCTACTTGACGTATGATTCGCGCATGCGTCGCGCGGCTGTAGTCCTCACCCTCATCGCGCTGCTGGCCCTGTCGCTGGCGGTGGCATGGCTGGCGACCGACTGGCCCCACTGGTGTCGGTTGCTGGGCTGGTGCGATGGCCAAGGAATGCTTTAACGTATTGATTTATAAGAATTACAATACCTGAATGGGCCGCCGCTGGGAGCCGTGGGCTGGTAGAATCCCGAAGCTCCCAAGAACCAGAACCTGACTATGTCCGCGACTCCCTACCAACAACTCGAGCAGGAATGGCGCCGCCTGCACGCCTTCCGTGGCGCCCTCTCGCTGCTGCGCTGGGACGCGGCGGTGATGATGCCGCGCGG
>JAYTXT010000164.1:0-4556 GCA_043742765.1 Gammaproteobacteria bacterium
CGTGCCCGACATTGCCGCGACCCTGCAGCAGGCACTCGATCGCTGGGAAGCGCTCGCGCCGCAGCTCCAGGTTGTCTCCGAGGCACTCAATGCCGGTCGTAACGGAGAGGCCTTCCCAGTAGGCTCGGGCGGCGTGGCCGCACCGCTCCCGCGTGCGCACCAGTGGGTCGATGGGTCGGCGTACGTCAATCACGTCGAGCTGGTGCGCAAGGCCCGCGGCGCGGAAATGCCCGCCTCGTTCTGGACCGACCCGCTCGTCTACCAGGGCGGGTCGGACGATTTTCTGGGCTCCACCGACGAGGCGCGCTTTCCGACCGAGGACCTGGGGATCGACCTCGAGGCCGAGGTGGCGGTCATCACCGGCGACGTGCCGATGGGCGCCAGCGCCGCGCAGGTGCGTGCGCGGCGCGACATCCGCCTGCTGATGCTGGTCAACGACTGGACGCTGCGCAACCTCACGGCGAGCGAACTCGCCAAGGGGTTCGGCTTCTACCAATCGAAGCCCGCCACCGGTTTTTCGCCGGTGGCCGTGACGCCGGACGAGCTGGGTGCGGCCTGGGACGGCGGTAAAGTCAAGCTGCCGCTGCTCAGCCAGGTCAACGGCGAGGCTTGTGGTGCGCCAGACGCGGGCGTCGACATGACCTTCGATTTTCCGGCGCTGATCGCGCATTGCGCGCGCACCCGCAACCTGGGCGCCGGGACCATCGTCGGCTCGGGCACGGTCTCGAACCTCGATCGCTCGAAGGGTTCCTCCTGCCTGGCCGAGAAGCGCATGCTCGAAACTATCGCCACCGGCAAGCCCGCCACGCCATTCCTGAAATTCGGCGACCGCGTGCGCATCGAGATGCTTGACGCCGCTGGCGCGTCGATCTTCGGCGCTATCGACCAGCGCGTGGCCCGCGGCTAGCATGGCGGTGCTGCATGACCACTGATCTGAATCTGCTCAACCCCCGTCTCTGGGACGCCGCCGCCGTAATCGCCGCGCGCGTCGTGCTCACGATGCTGCTGGCGTGGCTGGCGCACTGGCTGGCAGCGCGGCTGATCCGCGTGTTTCGCAGCCGCATCGCCCCGCGCATCACCAACGCCGAAGATGCGCGCCGCGCCGACACGCTGGCGCGCGTGTCGCGGCACCTGAGCGATGTGGTCATCGTGGTGATTGCCGGCATGCTGGTGCTGAGTGAGCTGGGCATCTCGGTGGCGCCGATCCTCGGCGCCGCCGGTGTCGTCGGCCTGGCCTTCGGTTTCGGGGCGCAGAGCCTGGTGAAAGACTACGTCTCCGGTTTCTTCCTGCTGCTCGAAAACCAGGTGACGCGGGGCGACGTGGTCGAGATCGCCGGCAAATCGGGCGAAGTCGAGGACGTGACGCTCCGCTACGTGCAATTACGCGACTACGGCGGCAACGTGCACTTCGTGCCCAACGGGCTGATCACCACCGTCACCAACATGAGCCGCGGCTTTGCCTACGCCGTCATCGAAGTGGGCGTCGATCGGGGTGCCGTGCTCGACAAGGTCTACGCCGCACTGCGAACGGTCGCCACGCAGCTGCAGGCGGATCCGGAGTTTGCCGCCAGCATCGAGGGTTCGATGGAAATTTCGGGAGTCGATCGGCTGGATGGCACCGCCGTGGTGGTGCGCAGCCGCCTGCGGGTGCGCTCGCTCGAGCAGTGGCGCGTACGCTGGGAGTTTCTGCAGCGGCTCAAGGAAGAGTTCGAACGTCAGGGCATCGAATTGCCCCCGCCGCAGCTCGGGCTAATCAGCCGGTAGCTCTAAAACCGGGGCTGCGGCGTCCGCAGGATCACCCGGTCGGCGCCTTCAGCGCCGCCGCCCGGGCCGGCATCAGGTTGACCGAGACGCTGAACTTTCGGGATTCGGACGGCTGCAGCACGCCCACGCCCACGACCTGGCGCGTGATCTGTTCGCCGCGCTCGTTGGCGATCGACAGCACCACGCAGAATTCACAGGGCTCATCGGCTTGCTTGTGGCGCACCGTGCCCTCGACCTGCAGCGCCGAATAGCCGCTCGGCGCCGCCGCGGCCGTCGGCGAATTGAAGCGCAGGTGATGCTGGCAGGCCGGACAGATGCTGGCGCTCGCCAGCACCGTCGACTTGCAGTGCGGGCAATTGCGGGTCATTCCCGGCGCCAAGGGGCGCGCTGAACTCATGAAGGCAGGCCGTTGCCTTTGTGTTCGACGCGGCCCTGGAGACCGGCGCCTTCACCCCAGCCGAACTCGACGTGGCCACGCATGCGTGATCCCGAGGCCACGGTAATCGTGTCGGCCTTGACGTCGCCGATGATCACGCCCGAGGCCGTGACGTCGACGTGTTTGGCGGCGATATTGCCGGTGAGTTCGCCGCTGACCGTGACGGTGGCGGCACGCACTTCACCGTGGTGCTTGGCACCGGGCTCGATGCCCAGGTTCCCTTCCACGTTCACGTCGCCCTTGAACTGCCCAGCGATGCGCACATGCCCGGTGCCGCTGATCTTGCCCTCGATGGCAAGTCCGGAGGCGATCAGTGATTCCTTCAATTCCGTACGCGCCGCAGCGCGCGCCGCCGCGGCTGCGGGTTCCAGCGCGGTGCGGTCAAAACTGGCACGGGCCGCGCTATCCGCGGCGGGCTTGGGGCTGATGTTAGTGGGCATCGGCATAGGGGCGGGGGTCGTAACGGGTTCTTTCCATAGGGCCATGGTCTTGCTCCCGGGTGGGCTGTAGGGATGATTTACCATACTCGATCCCTGCTGCTTCGGGACACTGTCTTAGTCCGCCGACAGGTCTCGGAGCCTCTGGCAAGCCCTCTTAATATGAGTTACCGGTTATGGCGGTTAAACTGTGGGTCCCATGGCCCCTTCCGCTAAAGCCACCGGTGCGGTGGCACGCCAGCCACCTCCGGCCAGGGCCAGGGCCAAGGTCAGGGCCAGGGCCAAGCCTAAGGGCGCCGCAAAGCGCGCGCCGGCGGCGCGGCTGGAACTGCAAAACCCCGGTCGCCAGGCGGCCATCGAACGGGCCAAGCTCGAATGGGAAAGCACCGCCGACGCGCTTGCGGCGCTCGTGTGCCTGCTGGGCCGGGGCGGCGAGATCATGCGCACGAATCGGGTGGTCGAGGACTGGGCGCTGGGCTCGGTGTCGGGCGTCCTTGGCAAGCACGCGCACACGGTGTTGCACCCGGGGTGTCGCAACACCCGCTGCAACCTCGCCGGTTTTCTCAAGCAGGCGCTGGGCGAGATCCGCACTGGCACGCGCAAACAGTTTGAGCTGCAGGAGGCGACCGGGGCGCGCTTCCTGCACCTGACGGTCCGGCCGATGCGCCAGCGTTCCGGCGATGAGGCCGGGCGGGGCGACCCGCGTGCGGTGCTGGTGGTGACCGACCTGAGCGCCTTGTATCGCGCGCAGGATGCGCTCGAGCGGCTCAATTCCAGCCTCGAAGAGCGGGTGCGCGCCCGCACCCAGGCGCTCGCCGACGCCAACCGCGACCTGCGCAACGAAATCATCCGTCGCGAACAGGCGGAGGTGGCGCTGCGCGGATCGCGCAACGAGCTGGTGGCGCTTTCCGAACAGTTGATCGGTGCGCAGGAGGGCGAGCGCAAACGCATCGCCCTGGAGCTCCACGATTCGGTGGGGCAGTCGCTCAGCGCCGTAAAGTACACGCTCGAGCGCGGCATGGAGCTGCTGCGCCAGCCCAGGCTCGGCGACGCCGCCACCGTGTTCCAGCTCGCCGTGCGCCGCATCCAGGAATCGGCCGAGAGCATCCGCGCGATCTCGATGAACTTGCGGCCGAAGATCCTCGATGATCTGGGCGCGGCTTCCGCGGTGCAGTGGTTCTGCCGCGACTTCGCCGAGACCTATCCCTCGCTCACCGTCACCACCGAGCTCGGTGTGCGGGATGGCGAGGTGCCCGATCGCCTGGCGACCGTGGTGTATCGCAGCGTCCAGGAGCTGCTGAACAACGTGGCCAAGCACGCGGCAGCGAAATACGTGCTGGTTAAACTTTCGATCGAGGACAACACCCTGGTGCTGGTGGTGCGCGACAACGGTGTGGGGCACGACCATGCCACGGCGGATTCGCGCCGCCATGGCTCCGGCCTCCGGAACCTGCGCGAGCGCGCGCAGATGACCGGCGGGCAGTTCAGTATCGCGCGCGCGCCTGGCCACGGAACACTCGCGCAGCTGAACTGGCGGCTTGCTGACGAGGATCGCCGGCCGCCGCAGGCGGTCCCCGGGGCCGCCCAATAGCGCGCGGCGCAGCCTGCGCTAGCGCGCCTCCGCCGGGCGCATTTCGTGGTAAATGAGCGTGTGATCGCCGATCACGATCTTGTCTTCCGGGAATAAACGATGGAGTCGCCGGCGGCGGCCGTTGACGAGTATGCCGTTGGTGCTGCCCAGGTCCTCGACGAAGGTCTGCTCGGCGGTGGTGATCAGGTGGCAGTGCTGGCGGCTGACGAACTGACTCTCCAGCCGCAGTCCCGCGTCTTCGGCGCGCCCGACCACCAGCCGCCCGGGCTTGAGCGTCAGGCGATAGAGGTGGCGGCCGCTGTGCAGCACTTCGAGTTCCGGGGTCAGC
>JAYTXT010000165.1:0-2340 GCA_043742765.1 Gammaproteobacteria bacterium
GCCCACGGGCGCCGAGATCATCTCCAGTCGCGATGAGCTGGTGGAGTTTTACGATAAGGGTACCGGCAGCTACCGCGCCCGTGCGGTCTGGGAGCAGGAGAAGGAAACCGGGCACCTCGTCATTACCCAGCTTCCCTACCAGGTGTCGGGGAGCCGCGTGCAGGAGCAGATCGCGCAGCAGATGCGTGAGAAGAAACTGCCAATGGTCGAGGACATCCGCGACGAATCGGATCATGAGTACGCGACCCGGTTGGTGATCGAGCCGCGCTCCAACCGCGTCGATATCGAGCAGCTGATGGCGCACCTGTTTGCGACCACAGACCTGGAGCGTAGTTATCGCGTCAACATCAACGTGATCGGGCTCGATGGCCGGCCGCGCGTCATGGGGCTCAAGGCGCTGCTGGCCGAGTGGCTGGAATTCCGCCGCCGCACGGTGCGCCGCCGGCTCGAATTCCGCCTCGACAAGGTGTCGCGCCGTCTGCACATCCTCGACGGCATGTTGATCGCCTACCTGAATCTCGACGAGGTGATCCGCATCATCCGCCGCGAAGAAGAGCCCAAGCCGGCCTTGATCCAGCGCTTCAAGCTCTCCAATGAGCAGGCTGAAGCGATCCTTGAGACCAAGCTGCGCCACCTGGCGAAGCTCGAGGAGATGAAGATCCGCGACGAGCAGGAACGCCTGGCTGCCGAGCGCAAGGAGCTCGAGACGCTGCTCGCCAGCAAGGCGAAACTGACCAAACTGATCCGCGCGGAAATCGTCGCTGACGCGGAAAAGTACGGCGACGAGCGCCGCACGCGCATCGTCGAGCGGGCGGCGGCGCAGGCGATCGAGGCGACCGACCTGGTGGCCAACGAGCCGATGACGATCGTGCTGTCGACGGGCGGCTGGGCGCGCGCCGCCAAGGGGCACGATATCGATCCGCGCGCGCTGACCTACAAGACGGGCGACGCGTTCCAGGCCGCGGCGCGTGGGCGCAGCACCCAGGCTGCGCTGTTCATCGATACGACCGGGCGCGCCTACAGCCTGCTGGCGCACAGCCTGCCTTCGGCGCGCGGCACGGGCGAGCCGCTGTCCGGGCGCTTCGACCCACCGGACGGGGCGCGCTTTGCCGGTGTGCTGATCGGCGAGCCGACCGATTTGTGGCTGCTGGCGACCGACGCGGGCTTTGGTTTCACGGTGCGGCTTGCGGAACTGCAGTCGCGCAATCGCGCCGGCAAGGCGGTCATCAATGTGAGTGAGGGCGCGGTGGTGCTGCCGCCGGTGCCGGTGCCGGGATTGGATGCGCTGGTGGCCGCGGTGAACAGCGAGGGGCGGCTGCTGGTGTTTCCAGCCAGCGAGGTACCGGAATTGCCCCGCGGCAAGGGCAACAAGCTTTTCGGCATCCCCGGCAAGAAGGCCGCAGCGCACGAGGAACTGATGGTCGCGTTGGCCGTGCTGGCCGCCGGGCAGTCGCTGCGCGTGTATTCGGGTGAACGGCAGATGACGCTCAGCGCCAACGATCTCAAGCACTATCTCGGGCAGCGCGCGCAGCGCGGCGCCGTGCTGCCGCGCGGCTGGCGTAGCGTCGAGCGGATCGAGGCTGGCCTCGATCCAGCCTAGAAGTTCGCTGTCGTGGTCATGTTGGCGGTGACCATGACGTCCTGCGGATAAGTCGTGAAGGTGATCGTGCCGGGAGCCAGCGTCGTTTCATGGACGCTCGGGTCATCGGCATCACAGGTGAACGCCACCGTGTAGGTGTCGACCGGCAGGAACGCGATCGTGTACGCATACATGCCGGACATATTGGTCGTCGCAATCGCGGTGACCAGCGGTTGCACCACGGGCGCCGGGCCGGCGGTGGGGACGTAGATGTCATCCGCGACCGCGCCGCTGCCGCTGTACACGTAGACCACCGGCGTGCCGCAATTGGGCTGGCTCGTCAGTGTTCCTGGCAGGAACGTGCCGCTGATCGTGCCCACCTGCGCATTGTCGACGAGGCGCAGCACCGGCTTGAAGATGTAGTCGGCTGCCTGTCCGGGCGGCGCGATGATGGACCGGCTCAATACGAAGTCGACCGTGAAATTGGCGACGCCGCCCTGCGGCATGGTAAAGCCCTGGATGAGCTTGAGGCCGGTCTCGGCGCCGCTCGGGATCGTCAGGTTGTGCTGCCCCGTGGGGTCGATGATATACGAGGCTCCGGGCATCGGGTCCACCATCAGGCGCACCCATTCATACTGCCCGGCGGGAACGGTCGCGCCGTTGAGAAATTCAGCGGTCCGCCCGCCGCTCAGCATGAGCAGGTCGAAGCCCTTGGCTGCTGCAAAGTTGAAGGTCACGGCGCTGCCGTTCATGGGCTTGAC
>JAYTXT010000166.1:0-3290 GCA_043742765.1 Gammaproteobacteria bacterium
CGCGGCCGCGACGGCCCACGCCGCTCGAGGTGAAGATCACCGAGGCATCGGCCGAGGCCCGCAGGGCCGGCAGCAGCACCTGCGTGAGCGCAAAGGCAGCGGTCAGGTTGACGTGCAGCACGCGACACCAGCTCAGCATATCGGCGTGCTCAATCGGCGCCACAGTGCCCAGCAGGGCGGCATTGTGCACCAGGCCATCGAGTCGCCCGAACCGCTGCAGTACCGCCGCGGCGAGCTGGTCGTAATCGCTGGCCAGCGCCTTTTCCAGGTCGAGCGGCGCGATGGTCGATTCGGGTGCGTCACTGCCAGCGGTCTGCAACGCGGCAATCTCGGCGTGCAGCGTCTCAAGCCGGCGCACCGTACGCCCGATCAGCACCAGCTGCGCGCCATGCCGCGCGGCGGCAAGTGCCAGCGCGCGGCCAATGCCATCACCAGCGCCGGTGATGGCGATCACGCGGCCGCGCAACAGCTCGGCGGGCGGAAGGTAGGCGCGAGTTTCAGCTTGATCGAGCAAGAATTACTGCGGCGTGGGCGGGTCAGCGGGCGGCTGGTCATCGGGATGGGGATTCGCGGCGCGCACCAACCGGTCGATCGGCTCGAGCGTGGGCAGGGTTTCACCGCTCACGGCGCCAAGTTCTGTGAACTTGCGCGCCTGTGGCAGCACCTGACGCTCAAGCGAACCGATCGCGCCGTTGTAGGCCTCGACCGCGCTGTTCAACCGCTGTCCGGCGCGATCGAGGTGGGCGACAAAAGTGCCCAGTCGCCGATGCAGATCCTGCCCGAAATCGAGAATGCGCGCCGCGTGTTCCGCGACCACCGACTGGCGCCAGCCGTAGGCCACGGCCTTGAATAACGCGATCAGCGTCGAAGGCGTCGCCAGAATGATCCCCTGACGCATGGCATTTTCGAGCAGCTCCGGGCGTTCCGTGAGGGCCGCGCTCAGGAACTGGTCGCCCGGCAGGAACAGCACCGCGAATTCCGGGCTCTTCTTGAACTGGCTCCAGTAGGCCTTGCTGGCGAGTTCGCGCACGCGCGCTTCAAGCTGCTGCGCGTGGCGCGTCAGCGCCGCAGCCCGGGCCTCGTCGGTGGTTGCGTCGATGGCATCCAGATAGGCGTCGAGCGGGGTCTTGGCATCCACGACCAGGTCGCGCCCCTCGGGCATGCGCACGATCAGATCGGGCCGCAGCAGCCCCTCGCTGCCCGCCACGCTGGTTTGCTCCGAGAAATCGCAGTGCTCGGACATGCCGGCGACTTCCACCACACGCCGCAGCGTGAGCTCGCCCCAGCGGCCGCGCACTTCGGGTCGGCGCAGGGCGCCGACCAGATTGCGGGTTTCGCGCTGCAACGCGCTTTGCCCCAGGGTCAGGTGTTCGATCTGCGTGCGCAGGCTCGTGAAGGCATCGCGCCGTTCGCGCTCGATGCCTTGCAGCTGCTGTTCGGTTTTTTCGAGCGCCTTGGCAATCGGCTCGACCAGGTGCGCGAGCGCGACCTCGCGTTCGCGCAACGCCGACTGCGCACCGGCCTGCTCACGTGCGAACGATTCTCGTGCCAGCTTGAGAAACATGTCTGAGTTGTTGCGCAACGCGCCGTTCGCCAGTTCCGCGAAACTGGCGCCGAGCCGCGCTTCCGTGGCCGTCGTCGACTGTTGCTGGCGGCGAGTCAGCCACCAGGTCAGCAGCAGCGCGCCGCCGCCGCCGAGCAGCGCTCCAATCGCGAGCAGCAGCAAGCCGGTCGTCATCAGTGGACTCCCGGCTGCCCGATTCGCAACCAGGGCAGCAGATCCTGCGGCTCATCGAGCCAACCGGCCACCGGCCAGGTATCCGGCACCTCGGCCGCGTTCAGGTAGCCGTAGCGTGCGCCGAGCGGCACCATGCCCGCGGCGCACGCCGCCTGCACGTCGCGCAGTGCGTCGCCAACGTAGACGCATTCGGATGGCGGCACGCCGATACGCTCGGCAGCCAGCAGCAGCGGCTGCGGATGGGGTTTGCGCACCGGCAACGTGTCACCGCTCACCACGCAGGCAGCGCGCGCCAGCAGGCCCAGCTCCTCGAGCAGCGGCTCGGTCAGCCAGCCAGCCTTGTTGGTGATGATGCCCCAGGGCAGAGCGTGTGCCTCGAGCGTCGCCAGCACCGCCTCGAACCCCGGGAATAGTCGCGTATGCACGGCCACAGCGGCACGGTAGTGATCGAGAAAGCGCAGCCGCAGCTGTTCGAAAGCCTCACCGCCGACCTCGAGCTCGGGGAACCCAGTGCGCACCACCGCGATCGCGCCGGTGGAGACGTGCGGGCGGATGAGCGCCAGGCTCAGCGGCGCACGCCGCTCCTCTGCGAGCAACACGTTCAGGGCCGCGCTCAGGTCCGGCGCCGTGTCGAGCAGTGTGCCATCGAGATCGAAAAGCGCCGCGCGCGCCTGCGGCCGCGCGCTCACGCGGCCCCCGTGGGACGCGAGAAATGCGCCAGGTAGTTGATGTCCACGCGCGCACTGAGATGTGCGCGGCGCGTGAACGGGTGGTATTCGAGGCCGCTGAGCTCACGCAGTTCGAGGCCGGCGCTGCGGGCCGCGCGCGCAAGCTCGGCGGGCCGGATCAATTTTGCGTATTCGTGCGTGCCGCGCGGCACCAGCCGCAGCAGGTACTCAGCCGCGACGATCGCGCCAAGAAACGCCCGCGGTGTGCGGTTAATGGTCGACACAAACAGCGATCCGCCGGGTTGCACGAGGCGGGCCAGGTCCGCAACCAGCGCAGCCGGATCCGGAACGTGCTCCGCCAGTTCCATGCAGCACACCACGCTGAAACTTCCGGCAGCGGACGCGGCCAACTCCGCCGCCGCCTGCAGTTGGTAGTCCAGCTGCAGGTCCTGGCCTTGCGCATGGAGCCTGGCAACCGAAATCATGGCCGGCGACAGGTCGATGCCAATCACGGCCGCGCCGTGCCGCGCGAGCGATTCGCTGAGCAGTCCACCGCCGCAGCCGACATCCGCCGCGCGGGCACCGGCGAGCGGCGTGCGCGCGGCAATGAAGGCGGCGCGCACCGGGTTCAGGCTGTGGAGCGTATGCAGCGGGCCGGCCGCGTCCCAGTACTGGTGGGCCACGGCCTCGAATTTCGCCAGTTCCGCCGTGTCAAGATTTGCCGCAGCAATCATCCGCCCAGTATAGCGAGTGGGCCGCGGGCCTGCGGCGCGGCTCTGTTCGGGCAGCCTCGTTGTGGTAGACTTTCACGGCTAAAAACATAGGTTTACTCATGATGGAAATAGCGCGCGAAGTCCTGCCGGTCAACCTCGAAGACGAGATGC
>JAYTXT010000167.1:0-4978 GCA_043742765.1 Gammaproteobacteria bacterium
CCTGACCACCGACGGGGCGGTCAACATCGAGGAAGAGATCGGGAAGCTGCGCGCCAAGAGCCAGCAGCTCACGCGTTCCATCTTCGCGAACCTGACGCCCTGGCAGATCACGCAGCTCGCGCGCCATCCGCAGCGCCCCTACGCGCTCGATTACATCGCCGCGCTGTGCACCGATTTCCAGGAACTGCACGGCGATCGCATGTATTCGGACGACCTGGCGATCGTGGGCGGCCCGGCGCGGCTCGCAGGGCGGGCGGTCATGCTCATCGGTCACCAGAAGGGGCGGGATACCAAGGAGCGCGTGCGCCGCAACTACGGCATGCCCAAGCCCGAAGGCTATCGAAAATCGCTGCGGCTGATGAAGATGGCGGAGAAATTCGCGCTGCCGGTCATCACGCTGATCGACACGCCCGGGGCCTATCCCGGTGTCGGCTCCGAGGAACGCAATCAGAGCGAGGCGATCGCGCGGAATCTTTTCGAGATGGCGACGCTTAAGGTGCCGATCATCAGCGTCGTCATCGGCGAGGGTGGGTCGGGCGGCGCGCTCGCCATTGGCGTGTGCGACCGGCTGCTGATGCTGCAGTACGCCACCTATTCGGTCATCTCCCCCGAAGGCTGCGCCTCGATTCTGTGGAAGAGCGCCGACAAGAAGGAAGTCGCCGCGGAAGCCCTGAACCTCACGGCCGAGCGCCTCAACGACCTGGGGCTGGTGGACGAGGTCCTCAAGGAGCCGCTCGGCGGCGCGCATCGCGATCCAGCGGCGATGGCGCGGGCGCTGGGTGAGGCCGTACAGCGCACCCTGCGTGAACTCGAAGCCCTGCCGCCCGAGTCGCTCCTGGAGCGGCGCGACGCGCGCCTGGCCGCGTTCGGAGTGTATTCCGAGAGCGAGACGTGATACGGCCATGAGTGTTGACAGGTTCTAGCGCGTCGGTGGCAGCCACGGTATTTTCTTCTGCCTGGCTGGCGCGGCGGGTACGGGAACTGGCCGGCCCGCTGCGCGGCCTGCGCCTGTGCGTCGCCTATTCGGGCGGCGCTGATTCCACCGCGCTCCTGGCCGCGCTGGCCGCGCTGCGTACGCGCTACCGGTGCGAACTGCGGGCACTCCACGTCAATCACCATCTGCAGCCGGGCGCTGCCGGCTTTGCCCGCGCCGCGCGCGCGCGCGCGCGCAGCCTCGGGGTGCCCTGCCGCGTGCTCGACGCGCCGGTGCGGCTCGCCCGCGGCGAGTCGCCGGAAGCGGCGGCGCGTACGGTGCGCTACGCCGCGCTGCGGGCCGCCCTGCACCCGGGTGAGTGGCTGCTGCTCGCCCAGCACCAGGATGACCAGGTTGAGTCGCTCCTGCTGCAGCTGCTGCGCGGCGCGGGCATCGCGGGGCTCGCGGCCATGCCGGAGCGGGCCGGGCCCCTGCTGCGGCCACTTCTGGAGGTGACCCGGGCCCAGCTGCAGGCCTATCTGGGCCGCCGCTCGCTCGCCTGGAGCGAGGATCCGAGCAATGCGGACGAGCGCTACGGCCGCAACTTCCTGCGCGCGCGCGTGCTCCCGCTGCTGCGGGAGCGCTGGCCCGGGCTGGGCACCACCATCAGTCGCAGCGCGGCGCTGGCCGCGGAGGCGCAGCGGCTGCTCGCGGCCCGGGCCGACGAGCGGCTGCAGGACGCTACGGATGGTGCAGCATTGCGTGTGACGGCGCTCCGTGGCCTTGGCGCCGCCGACCGGCGTAGCGCCCTGCGCCGCTGGCTCGAGTTACGCGGCCTGCCCATGCCGGACCAGCGGCGCTTGCAGGAACTGGCCGGGCCCTTGCTCCAGGCGCGCCATGACGCGCAGCCGTTCATCCGCTGGCCCGGGGTGCAGGTGCGGCGGCACGGCGACCTGCTGCATGCGCTCATGGAACCCGAGTCGCCACCTCCACCCGAAGCCGCGCAGCCCAGCACCGGGAACCGGCAGTGGGACTGGCTGCGGCAGCCGCGCCTGGCCCTACCCGGGGGCGCCCGGCTCGAACTGCATCGCGATGCGCACGGCGACCTGCTGCGCACGGCGTTGCCGCCGCGGGTGAGGGTGGCCTTTCGGGACCTCGACGGCATGGTGGCCGGCCTCCCGGGCGGCAGACGGCTCAAGCGCTTGCTGCAGGCCCGCTCGCTCCCCCCGTGGCAGCGCCACGCCGTGCCGCTGCTCTATGCCAGGCGGCGCCTGCTCGCCGTCGGGGAGTGGTGGCACCTGCCCGCCCTCGAGGCCACCGCCGCCGACGCCGTGGCCCTGCGCTGCCGCCTGCGCTGGCACGAGCGCAGCGGGCAATAATTTGAGGCGGCCGCGCAGATTTGTTAGTGTGTCTGCCCGTCGTCAGTTCCCGGTTCCGCAACGGAGCCGCTGACAGCACCTACGGCGGAATCCCTCGATGACCCGATTCGTATTCGTCACTGGCGGCGTCGTTTCCTCGTTGGGCAAGGGCATCGCCGCCGCCTCGCTCGGCGCCAACCTCGAGGCGCGGGGTCTCAAGGTGTCGATGGTCAAGCTCGACCCCTACATCAACGTCGATCCCGGTACGATGAGCCCGTTCCAGCACGGTGAAGTGTTCGTTACCGCCGATGGCACCGAGACCGACCTCGATCTGGGCCATTACGAGCGCTTTGTGCGCACCACCACCGGCCGGCACAGCAATTTCACCACCGGGCGCATTTACGAGCGCGTCATCGCCAAGGAGCGTCGCGGCGATTACCTCGGCGCCACCGTCCAGGTGATCCCGCACATCACCGATGAGATCAAGCGCAGCATCCGCCTGGGGGCGGGCGACGCTGACGTCTGCATGGTCGAGATCGGCGGCACGGTCGGCGACATCGAGTCGCTCCCGTTCCTCGAGGCGATCCGCCAGATGGGGGTTGAGCTTGGCCGCAACCATGTCGTCTACATGCATCTGACTCTGGTCCCCGTGGTCGGTGGTTCGCACGAGATCAAGACCAAGCCGACGCAGCATTCGGTCAAGGAATTGCGCTCGATCGGCATCCAGCCCGATATCCTGCTGTGCCGCGGCCATGCCATGTTGCCCGACGAGCAGCGGCGCAAGATCGCGCTCTTTACCAATGTCGAGGAGCGCGCCGTGATCTCGGCGGTGGACGCCGACGACATCTACAAGATCCCGCTGCTGCTGCACGAGCAGGGGCTCGACGACATCGTGGTCGACAAACTGCGCATCGACGCACCGCCCGCCGACCTTGCCGAGTGGCGCCAGGTCGTCAATGCGCGCATCAATACCGACGGCCAGACCGATATCGCCATGGTCGGCAAGTATGTGCAGATCCGTGATTCCTACATCTCGCTCAACGAAGCGCTGATGCACGCCGGGCTCAAGACCCGCACCCGCGTGCGCGTGCACTACATCGAGTCGACCGACATCGAGCGCGACGGCGTCGGGTGTCTGGCTGGAATGGACGCCATTCTCGTGCCTGGCGGATTTGGCGAGCGCGGCATCGAAGGCAAGATCCAGGCGGTGCGCTACGCGCGCGAGCAGAGCATTCCCTACCTCGGCATCTGCCTGGGGATGCAGCTGGCGATCATCGAGTACGCCCGGCATGTGTTGGGCTTTGCCGATGCGCACAGCACCGAGTTCAATCGCGCCAGCACCCATCCGGTCGTCGGCCTGATCACCGAGTGGCAGGACCAGGCGCGCGGCGCACAGCAGCGTAGTGAAGACTCGGCGCTCGGCGGCAGCATGCGCCTGGGTGCGCAGCCCGTGCGCCTGGCCGCGGGTTCCGTGGCACGCGAGCTTTACGGGCGCGATGAGATCATGGAGCGGCATCGTCACCGCTTCGAATTCAACAACAACTACCTCGAGCCGTTCCGGCGCTCTGGCATGGCCTTTTCCGGCCTGTCGCCGGACCAGCTGGTGGAGATCATCGAGTTGCCGGCGCACCCCTGGTTCGTGGCGACGCAGTTCCACCCCGAATTCACCTCCACGCCGCGCGATGGCCATCCGCTGTTCAGCGGTTTCGTGCGTGCCGCGCGCGCCTGCCGCGCCGCGCAGCTGCCGGCCGTCGCCAGCGCATGAAGCTGGCCGGCTTCGAGGTTGGCATCGACCGGCCGCTGTTCCTGATCGCCGGGCCCTGCGTGATTGAATCGGCGGCGCTGGTCGAGGAAATTGCTGGCCGCATGTGCGAGCTGACCGGCGCCATCGGCATGCCGTACGTATTCAAGGCCTCCTTCGACAAAGCCAACCGCACTTCAGGCAAAAGCTTTCGTGGCCCCGGGATCGAAGCGGGCCTGAAAATCCTGGGCGAAGTGCGCAAGCACTTCAAGGTGCCGGTGCTGACCGATGTCCACGAGGACACGCCGATCGCGGAGGTCGCCAGCGTGGTCGACGTGCTGCAGACGCCGGCTTTCCTGTGCCGGCAGACCGACTTCATCCGCCGTGTGGCTGCCGCCGGGCGCCCGGTCAATATCAAGAAAGGCCAGTTTCTCTCGCCCTGGGAAATGCAGCAGGTGGTCGACAAGGCACGCGCCACGGGGAACGAGACCATCATGGTCTGCGAGCGCGGCTTCAGCTTCGGCTACAACAACCTGATCACCGACATGCGCGCGCTGGCGATCATGCGTGGGACGGGCTGCCCGGTGGTGTTCGATGCCACGCATTCCGTGCAGCTGCCGGGCGCCGGGGCCGGTGTGTCGGGCGGCCAGCGCGAGTTTGTGCCGGTGCTGGCCCGGGCCGCGGTGGCTGCCGGCGTCGCCGGTATCTTCATGGAAACCCATCCGCGCCCGGAAGCGGCGCTCTCGGACGGGCCCAACGCCTGGCCGCTGCAGCGCATGGCGAGCCTGCTCGCCACGCTCCAGGAACTGGATCGCAACGTCAAGGCCAAGCCCTTCGAGGAAAGCTCGCTATGACCCGTATCGCCGCAGTCCACGGGCGCGAGATCATCGATTCGCGCGGCAACCCGACCGTCGAGGCGGAAGTCACGCTCGCCAGCGGCGCGCAGGGGCGCGCGGCCGTGCCCTC
>JAYTXT010000168.1:0-1880 GCA_043742765.1 Gammaproteobacteria bacterium
ACGATCGGCACCGCTTTCACGGGGCTGCTCGCCGAGGGCTTTGATTTCACGCGGACGCTGACCGCGGCGCACTGAACCATGGCCGATACCGACGATCTCGACCGTACCGAGAGTCCGACACAGAAGCGACTCGAGGACGCACGCCGGCGCGGGCAGGTGCCCCGTTCCAGGGACCTGGGTGCCGCCGCCGTAACGCTCGCCGGCGGGCTGGGCCTCTACGGGTTGGGCGCCGTGCTCGGCGGGCGGCTGATGGGCCTGATGCGCGGCGGCCTCGAGCTCAGTGCCGCACAGTCTCTGGGCGAGGACAGCATGCTGCAGACGCTGGCGAGCGCGGCACTCGGCACCGCGCTGGCCGTGGCGCCGATCCTTGGGTTGCTGCTGGCCGCCGCCATCCTCGCCCCGCTGGCCATCGGCGGCTGGAATTTCAGCGCCACGGCGCTCCAGCCGCAGTGGAGCCGGCTCGATCCGGTTGCCGGCTTGCAGCGCGTATTCTCGCTCCAGGGCGTAATTGAACTCCTGAAATCACTGGCACGTTTCATGGTGGTGGCGCTGGTGGCGGTGGTGGTGCTGCGCCACCAGTTCCGCGAATTCAACGCGCTCAGCACCGAGCCCGCGCGCGTCGCGGTCGGCCACGCACTGACTCTGGCCGGCACCGCACTGATCGCCTTCGGCGGCGCGCTGGCGGCGATCGCCGCCGTCGACGTGCCGCTGGCGCTGTGGCAGTACCACCGCTCACTGCGCATGTCGCGCGAGGAAATCCGCCAGGAGAACCGCGACCGCGAAGGCAGCCCCGAAGTTCGCAATCGCCTGCGCCGCGCGCAGCTGGAAATGGCGGGCCGGCGCATGATGGCCGCGGTGCCGACAGCCGACGTCGTGATCACCAACCCGACGCACTACGCGGTGGCGCTGCGCTACGACGAGGCGCGGATGCGCGCTCCGGTGCTGGTCGCGAAGGGCGCCGACCTGGTGGCGCAGCGCATCCGCGAACTGGCCCGCGAACACGGGGTGCCACTGGTCGAGGCGCCGCCGCTGGCGCGCGCGCTGCACCGGGCCTGCGAGCTCGGCGACGAGATTCCGGCGCGCCTCTATGCGGTTGTCGCCCAGGTCCTGACCTACGTCTACCAGCTGCGCACCGCGCGCCGCAGCGGTACGTCGCCACCCGCACCGCCGGTCATCGCCGCGCCGCAAGCCGAGTAGAACTGTGAACCACTGCGCCTTTGGCGCCGCTGCGAGCCGCCAGTAAGCCGTCGTTTCGATCCCGGCACGGCTCTTGCTCCACTGCTGTTGAACAAGCGACGCCAAGACGGCGGCGCAGGCCCTAATGCATGGCTGAACTGATCCTCAATCCCGGCACGCCCGGCCTGAACATGCTGAATTCGCTCCGGCGCGGCGCCGGCGCGCCGTTCATGCTGCTGTCGGTCCTGGCGATGATCGTGCTGCCGCTGCCGCCGCTGGCGCTCGATGTGCTGTTTACCTTCAACATCGCGCTCTCGGTGCTGGTGACGATGGCTGTAGTCAACGTTTCGAGGCCGCTCGACTTCGCGATTTTCCCGACCGTGCTGCTGCTCGCGACCTTGCTGCGCCTCGCGCTCAACGTCGCTTCGACCCGCGTGGTGCTGATGCACGGTCATGAGGGCACCGCGGCGGCGGGGCGCGTCATCGAGGCCTTCGGCGAATTCGTGGTCGGCGGCAACTACGCGGTCGGCATCGTGGTGTTCGCGATCCTGACCATCATCAACTTCGTGGTCGTTACCAAGGGCGCGGGGCGTATCTCCGAGGTCAGCGCGCGCTTCACTCTCGATTCGATGCCCGGCAAGCAGATGGCGATCGACGCCGACCTGAACGCCGGGCTGATCAACCAGGAAGAAGCGCGGGCGCGC
>JAYTXT010000169.1:0-3097 GCA_043742765.1 Gammaproteobacteria bacterium
AGCTGGCGCGCGAGGCTCGTAACCGCCGCGCACAGGTGCGAGCCGCGTTGCCGACGCTCGCATCGAGGCAGCGTTTCTGGGAAGACTTCTTCGACAGCACGCTCGCGCAACAACTGCTCGCTGGCAAGCTCGACGCCGCAGCGGTGGACGCGGGGTTTGCCACGCAGCTCGACGCGGCGCTCGCGCCCGGCGTGGCCAACAGCCAGGGCATGGTGTGGCTGATCGGCGCCGGGCCCGGGGATCCGGATCTGCTCACGCTCCGGGCGCAGCAGCTCCTGCAGCAGTGCGACGTGGTGCTGTACGACCGGCTGGTGCCCGCGGCCGTGCTGGCGCGCGTGCGGCGCGACGCCGAACGCGTGTTCGTCGGCAAGGAACCAGGCCGGCATCGCACCACGCAGCAGCGTATCCATGAACTGCTGATCGAGCACGCACGCCGCGGCCGGCGCGTGGCGCGCCTCAAGGGAGGCGATCCCATGGTGTTCGCGCGCGGCGGCGAGGAGCTCGCGGCGCTGACGCGGGCGGGCATACCGGTGCTGGTCGTGCCCGGCGTGACCGCAGCGCTGGGGGCGGCGTCGGCGGCCGGCATCCCGCTGACCCACCGCGGCGTCGCGCAGTCGGTCTGTTTTGTCACCGCGATGGGCGAGGCCGCCGCGGCGCTCGACTGGCGCTCGCTTGCGGCGCCGCTGCAGACCGTCGTGTTCTATATGGGCGCGGCGCAGCTGCCGCAGATCATCGCGCGCCTGCTGGAGCAGGGTGCGCCGCCACAGCGACACGCGGCCATCGTCGAGCACGCTACGCTCCCGGGACAGCGAGTGATAGCCGGTACACTGGGAGGTATCGTCGCCATGGCCGCGGCTGCGGCGGTTGGTGCGCCAGCCTTGCTGATCGTGGGCGAGGTCGCGGAATTTGCTGAGTCAAGGCATTGAGAAGGAGTGAGGAACGGATGAAGACGGCGGGCGATTTTCTCGAGGCAGTCGGCAACACGCCGCTGATCCGGCTACGCCGCGCCAGTGAGGCCACCGGCTGTGAAATCCTCGGCAAGGCTGAGTTCATGAATCCCGGTGGTTCGGTCAAGGATCGCGCGGCGCGCGGCATTGTGCTCGACGCCGAGCAGCGCGGTGCGCTGCGGGCGGGCGGCACGGTGGTGGAGGGCACGGCGGGCAACACCGGCATCGGGCTGGCGCATGTCTGCAACGCGCGCGGTTACCGCTGCGTGATCGTCATGCCCGACAACCAGTCACCGGAAAAATATGCGCTCATCGAAGCGCTCGGCGCCGAGGTGCATCGCGTCAAGGCCGTCCCCTACAGCGATCCGAACCACTACCAGAAAGTCGCCGGGCGCATGGCCACGGAGATTCCCGAGGCCATCTGGGCCAACCAGTTTGACAACACCGCCAACCGTCGCACCCACGTGGCAACCACCGGCCCGGAAATCTGGGAGCAGACCGCAGGCCGGATCGACGCCTTCGTCGCCGCCAGCGGCACCGGCGGCACGCTCGGCGGCGTGTCCGAGTACCTCAAGTCGCGCAATGCGCGCGTGCGCACCGTGCTGGCTGATCCGCCGGGCAGTGCGCTGTTTGAGTACATCCGCAACGGCGTGCTGAAGGCGACGGGCACGGGTTCGATCACCGAAGGCATCGGCATTGGCCGCGTCACCGCCAACATGCTGGACGCGCCGGTGGATGACGCGGTGCATGTCGAAGACGCCGAGACGGTCGGCTGCGTCTACCGGTTGCTGCGCGAGGAGGGCCTGTTTCTCGGCAGCACCAGCGGCGTCAACGTTGCGGCCGCGATCCGCGTGGCGCGGCAACTTGGGCCAGGGCACCTGATCGTGACGATATTGTGTGACACGGGCGCGAAATACCTCTCACGACTCTACAACCGGGAGTGGCTCGCGCAGAAGAACCTGCTCGATGCGGCGCTGGCCGGATAGCGTGCGTCCCCGGGCAGTGCCGGCTGGACGGTGAACATCGGAGCCGGTACCGTGACGCTGGCAATCGTGGCTTCGGTCGCGTGCCTCAACTGCATAAATGTCTTGCGCTACGAATGATGAAGAAACCCCGCCGCGCGCTCTTGCCCTGGCAAACCGCCAAGTCCGCCGACGATGATCCAGGCGCACCCGCGCGCGTGGCGGCCATCATGGCCAGCGCCAGCTATCTGCCCGGCGACGCGGATCCGGCGTTCCTGCAGCGCGAGGACACGCGCGGGGCACGGCTCCAGCTCGACTACCTCAAGCCCGAGTTGCTGCTGCAGGCGGCCGGCATCAGGCAGGTCATCGTGGTGTTCGGCAGCACGCGGATTCCTGAACCAGTCGTGGCGCAGCGGCGCGCCGCGGCGGCCCGCGCGGCGGCCCGGCATGCGCCCGGCGACGCCGAGCTGGAGCGGCAGGCGGCCGTTGCCGAGCGCCTGCACGCCAAGAGCGGTTACTACGAGATGGCCCGTGAATTTGCTCGCCTCGTGGCGCGCTGCAATCCGGACCCGCGGCATGGCAGCACGGCGGTCATGACCGGCGGTGGCCCGGGCATCATGGAGGCCGCGAACCGCGGCGCCTTCGACATAGGCGCGCAAACCGTGGGCCTCAATATCGAGCTGCCCCACGAACAGTATCCCAACCCCTACATCACGCCGGAGCTGTGCTTCCGCTTCCATTACTTCGCGATGCGCAAGCTCCATTTCCTGAAGCGCGCCCGTGCCCTGGTGGCCTTCCCCGGGGGCTTTGGCACCATGGACGAGCTGTTCGAGGCGCTCACGCTCATGCAGACGCGCAAGATGGGCATGGTGCCCGTGGTGCTGGTCGGCGAACAGTACTGGCGGCGGGTCATCGACATCCCCTACATGCTGGCTGAAGGGGTGATCGACCCGGAAGACGCCGAGCTGTTCTGGTTCGCTGAGGATGCCGCCTCGATCTGGAGCGGCATCGCCGAGTGGTATCGCAAATCCGGCGACGACATTTTCGGCAACTGAGGAGCGGCACGATGGAATTGTCCTTTCACGGCGCCGACCGCGACGTTACCGGTTCCTGTCACCTGCTCGAGTGCGCCGGCAAACTCCTGCTGATCGACTGCGGTATGTTTCAGGGCGGCCGCGAACTCGAGGA
>JAYTXT010000170.1:0-2733 GCA_043742765.1 Gammaproteobacteria bacterium
TTTCCGCCGCCCAATCCAGGTAAGTCGTCGACAGATCGACGCTCAGACTGTGCCGCGCGCCGCCGGCGGCGGCGTATACGGTGGCGCTGGCGGTATAGCAGAACAGGTTGAGGAAGCGCCGACCCGCCGCGGCCGCGCGCAGCCGTTGCCGCGTCAGCCGATGATCGAGGAACAGTCCGGTGTCGAGGTAGTCGCTGAAGTTGACCAGGAACTTCAGCCCGCTCTCCTCGATGCCGGTGTACTGCCCCTGCTGCGCCACGCGCGTGTACTGGCTGGCCCCGCGCTGACGCCGGCGCACCCGCACGTGGATGCGGGCGGGATCGACCTCGGTAGCCGCCGGGAGCGCCGCCAGGGCTTCGGCGCGCCGCCGCGCCGCGGCCGCCGGCTCGACCGAATCGGGCGCGGCGTATTCCTGTACGTACAGGTGCGCGGCGCCGCTCCCGGCTTCTTCGTAGCGATCGACGGCCAGCGCGTACTCGGGCATGTCGGCATCGTAAAGGCGAAAATTACTGACGCCCTGCGTTCGCGCGGTTTTGCCGAGCAGCCGCAGGTTCTTGGCGATGCGGTTGCCAAACATCTGCGCCCCCGGACTCGCCGCGAGCTGCGGGTCCGGCAGGCGCACAGCCCCCGGCGCGCGCGCCGGCGCACCGGGGTCAGCGAGGTCGATGCGCAGCAGCCGGCACGGCAACGCGCCGTTCCACAGCTCGTGCGTACGAAAGGTGCGCAGCCCGAGCTCATGCGCGCCTTCGCCGGCGGCCGTCAGCACCGCCGCTTGCCAGCCAGCGAAATGCTCGCGCAGCACGGCGCCGAGCTCGCGATGCGCCGCGCGCGCCGCGGCCTCGTCACCGAGCCGCGCCCCGTACGGGGGATTGGTGCAGACGAGCCCCGCGGCCGCAGCGTCCGGCCGCACCGCGCTCACATCGCAAGCGGTGAACTGCACCAGCGCGGCCACGCCGGCACGCGCGGCATTGGCGGCCGCGTTGCGCAGCACCGCGCTGTCGCGATCGCTCCCGCGGATCGCATTGGGCACGCTCGCCCTGACGCGTTCGCGCGCACCCTGCAGCAGCCGCTCCCACAGCGCCGCATCGTGCCCCTGCCACCCGGAAAACCCCCAGTAATCCCGGCGCAGACCCGGTGCGATATCCGCCGCGATCATCGCCGCTTCGATCGGCAGCGTGCCCGAGCCGCACAGCGGATCGAGAAAGGCGCTGCCCGCCATGGCCATCTCGGGCCAGCCGGCGCGCAGCAGCAGGCCCGCGGCCAGATTCTCACGCAGCGGCGCCTCACCGCTTTGCAGCCGGTAACCGCGCCGATGCAGGCCTTCGCCCGCCAGGTCGATATAGAGCAGCACGCGTGGACCGCTGGCGTGCGCCACAACCCGCACGCCGGGGCGGACCAGGTCAATGCTGGGGCGGGCCCCGCAGGCCTCACGGAGCTGATCGCAGATCGCGTCCTTGAGTTTGAGCGCGCCGAACTGGCTGTGCGTGATGGTCGGATGCTGCCCCGTGAACTCGCAGGCCAGCGTGCGTGACGGGTCGATGTGCGCACTCCAGTCGAAAGCACGGGCGCCGGCATAGAAGGCGTCGGTGTCGGCCGCCTGGAAATCGGCCACTTCCAGCAGCACACGGCTCGCGACCCGCGACCAGAGGCAGGCGTTGTACCCAGCCTGGAGGTCGGCGGCGAAGCGCACGCCGGCAGTTCGCTCGCTGACCTCGGTAATGCCGAGCGCGCGGATCTCCCGCGCCGCCAGGTCGGCCAGGCCGCGCGGCGCGGTGGCCATGAAGCGCAAGGGAACCGCGTTCACGCCAGGTCGATCCGGGGCATAAATAATTCTCGCCTGGCCGTAGTGGAGAGCCGCTGAATATTCTATCCTTGCGAACCATGAACACCGATCTTTCCGCCTTCTGGATGCCCTTCACGCCCAACCGGCAGTTTCGTGGCTCGCCGCGCATGCTGGTCAAGGCCTCGGGGATGTACTACGAGAGCGACGATGGCCGCCGCATCCTGGACGGCACCGCCGGCCTGTGGTGCGTGAATGCCGGGCACGCGCGCACGGAAATCCGCGATGCGGTCGCGAAGCAGCTCGAAACGCTCGATTTCGCACCCACCTTCAACATGGGCCACCCGCTGCCCTTCGAGCTCGCCGCGCGCCTGCGCGCGCGCGCCCCCAAGGGGCTGGAGCAGGTCTTCTTCACCAACTCCGGTTCCGAGGCGGCTGATTCGGCGCTCAAGATCGCGCTGGCCTATCACCGCCTGCGCGGCGAACCGGAGCGGAACCTGCTGGTCGGGCGCGAGCGCGCCTACCACGGCGTCGGCTTTGGCGGCATGTCGGTGGGCGGCATCGCCAAGAACCGCGAGGCCTGGCAAGGCTCGCTCCTGCCGCACGTCGCGCACCTGCGCGACACGCACGATGCGGCCCGCAATGCCTTTGCACGCGGCCAGCCCGCGCAGGGCGTCGAATTTGCCGACGGTCTCGAGCGGCTGATCCGCGAGCATGGCGCCAAGCGCATTGCCGCCGTGATCGTCGAGCCGATCGCAGGTTCCACCGGCGTGCTGGTGCCGCCACGCGGTTACCTCGAGCGCCTGCGCGAAATCTGCACGCGTCACGGCCTGCTGCTGATATTCGACGAGGTGATCACCGGCTTCGGACGCACCGGCGACTGGTTCGCGAGCCTGCAATTCAAGGTCACGCCGGACCTGCTGACGACCGCCAAGGGCATCAGCAACGGCGTC
>JAYTXT010000171.1:0-6821 GCA_043742765.1 Gammaproteobacteria bacterium
CGAAACTTTGCCATCTGTGCCCGTGACCTCGACGACGCGATCGGCGAGCAGCTTGCCAGTGCCAAACATCGCTGTTACGCCCGCGCCCTTGAGGAGCGAGGCGATGCCGCCGGTCATGCTGCGGACGATGGTGGCGCGGCGCTTCTGCATCGCCGTCAGGTCGAGGCTCAGACTGCCCGCCCTGATGCCGTGAGCGGCGAACTCATGCTGGGCACGGTGCCAGAGCTCGGATGATTCCAGCAGTGCCTTGGAGGGAATGCAGCCGGCGTTCAGGCAGGTGCCGCCGAACGCGTTGCTGCCGTCGCGGTTCTTCCAGTTGTCAACGCAGGCGACCTTGAGGCCGTTCTGCGCGGCGCGGATCGCCGCCGGGTATCCGGCCGGGCCGCCGCCGATCACCACCACGTCGTAGTCAAAACTGCCGCTCATGATCCTAGACTCCGAGCAGCATGCGGCCCGGGTCTTCCAGGCAGTCCCTGACCGTCACCAGGAACTGCACCGCCTCCTTGCCGTCAATGATGCGGTGGTCATAGCTCAGTGCCAGGTACATCATCGGCCGTGCCACGATCTGGCCATCGACCACCATCGGCCGCAGCATCGTCTTGTGCATGCCAAGGATGGCGCTCTGCGGCGCGTTGACGATCGGCGTCGACAGCAGCGAGCCAAACACGCCGCCATTGGTGATGCTGAAGGTGCCGCCGGTAAGATCCTCGAGCGCAATGGTGCCTTCGCGGGCGCGCTGCGCATAGCCGGCGATGCCGCGCTCGATGCCGGCGAAATCCAGGGCGTCGGCGTCACGCAGCACCGGCACCATCAGGCCGCGATCGGTCGAGACCGCGACCCCGATATCGAAGTACTCGTGATACACGGTATCGGTGCCGGACACCGAGGCGTTGAGCAGTGGATATTTCTTCAGCCCCTCAATGGCGGCCTTCACGAAAAAGGACATGAAGCCGAGCTTCACGCCGTGCCGCTTCTCGAAGCCGTCCTTGTAGCGGCCGCGCAGCTCGTTGATGTTGGTCAGATCGATTTCATTGAATGTGCTCAGCAGCGCCTGCGTCGCCTGCGCCTGCACCAGACGCTCGGCGATGCGCTGGCGGAGCCGCGTCATCGGCACGCGACGCTCATTGCGCGCGCCTCGCGCCGCGGCCAGCGCCGGTGCCGGCGCGGTGACCGCCGGCTGCTTCGCCGTCGGCACCGCTTTGAGCATGGGGGCTGCAGGCCCGGGCGCGGCCGCGGCCGCGGGCGCGGCACTCGCGGCGGCAACCAGGTCAGATTTCGAGACCCGCCCGCCGCGGGCCGCCGCCGCGATCATCGTGTCGCCGAGGCCGAGTTCCTCCGCCACGCGCTGCGCCGCTGGCCCCAGCTTGGGCGCTGTTCCGGCCACAGCAACCACCGGGGCCGCTGACACGACCGCGGTCGCGGTCGCAGTCGCCGCCGCGCTGATCACAGCGAGCAACTCGCCGCTCTTCACGCTGGCGCCCGGCTGCACGCGAATCTCCTGCAGCACGCCGGTCACCGGCGAGGGTACTTCGAGTACCACCTTGTCGGTCTCGAGATCGGCCAGATTCTCATCGCGGCTGACCGCCTCGCCTGGCTGCTTGCGCCACGCCACCAGCGTCGCGTCAGCAACCGATTCGGGGAGCTGCGGCACACGGATCTCGACACTCATGATGATTTCCTCAATTGCGCCGTGGCGCCCAGATTGACATCCGCCGGCACCATCAGGCGCGGCAGCCGCAACGCCGTCTGCTCCGCGGACGCCGCGGTCAGCGCAGTCTGCACCAACTCGCGCTGTTCAGCTTCGTGGATACGCCCCAGCCCGGTGGCCGGAGCGGAGGCTGAGGCGCGGCCCGCGTAGTACACCAGGCGCGTCTCGCCCGATAATTCCTGCAACCGATGGCGGATCTGGAACCAGGCGCCCTGGTTCTGTGGCTCTTCCTGGCACCAGACGAGGTCGGTGGCGTGTGGGTAGCGCTCGAGCACCGCCGAGTATTCCGTGGCCGGGAACGGATACAGCTGTTCGACGCGAACTATCGCAATGCCCGGGAGACTCTCGGCGCGGCGCGCCTTGAGCAGATCGAAATAAACCTTGCCGCTGCAGAACACCACGCGCCGCACGCTCGCCGAGGGCGACGCGTCGATGTCATCGATGACGGAGGCGAAGCCGCCGCCCGTCAAGTCCTCGATCGACGACACCGACAGTTCGTGGCGCAGCAGACTCTTGGGCGTCATGACGATGAGCGGCTTGCGCAGCGGGCGCAGCATCTGCCGCCTCAGCATGTGAAACATCTGCGCCGGCGTCGAGGGCACGCACACCTGCATGTTGTTCTCGGCGCACAGCTGCAGGAAGCGCTCGAGCCGCGCCGAGGAATGCTCCGGCCCCTGACCCTCGTAACCGTGCGGCAGGAACAGCGTCAGGCCGCACAGTCGCCCCCACTTTGCCTCGCCCGAGCTTATGAATTGGTCGATCAACACCTGCGCACCGTTGACGAAGTCGCCGAACTGCCCTTCCCAGATAGCGAGGCAGTCCGGGCTGGTGCTCGAATAACCGTATTCAAAACCCAGCACTGCTTCTTCGGACAGGAGCGAATCGATGATCGTGAACCGCGGCTGTTTCTCGCCGATGTGCTGGAGCGGGGTGTAGGTGCGCTCGCTATTCTGGTCGTGCAGCACCGCGTGACGGTGAAAGAAGGTGCCGCGCCCGCAGTCCTGGCCGGAAATCCGTATCGCGTAGCCGTCATCGAGGAGCGAGGCGTAGGCCAGCGTCTCGGCGCAACCCCAGTCGAGCGGCTGCGTACCTGCCAGCATCTTCGAGCGGTTGATCACGACCTGCGCGACGCGCGGATGGAGCGTAAAGCCGTCGGGGTACTGGAGGATGCGCCGCCCCAGCGCCGCGAGTTTCGCCGCCGCGAGCGCGGTGGCGACTGGCTCATGCGCGTCGACGCTCTGGTAACGCGACCAGTCGATCGTGTGCTGGTTGCCGATCATGCCGAGCGAGGGGTGCACCTGGTGGCGTCCCTCATCGAGTGATTGGCGGTATTGCTCGGCGAGCTGCTCGGCTTCGCCGGCGGCCAGCACGCCCTCGGCGACCAGGCGCTCGGCATAGAGCTTGCGCACCGCCGGATGCTGGCGGATCGCGCGGTACATCAAGGGCTGCGTAGCGGCCGGTTCGTCGGCCTCGTTGTGGCCAAGGCGTCGGTAGCAGACCAGGTCGATAACGATGTCCTTGCGGAACTTCTGCCGGTAGCGCAACGCCAGGCGCGTCACGAAGATCACCGCTTCCGGATCATCGGCATTCACGTGCAGGATCGGCGCCTCGATCATCTTCGCCACGTCGCTGCAATAGGTCGTTGAGCGCGCGTCGTGCGGCTCACTGGTGGTGAAACCCACCTGATTGTTGATCACCACGTGGATCGAGCCGCCGGTGCCGTAGCCGCGGGTCTGCGACATCTGCAGCGTTTCCATGACCACGCCCTGGCCCGCGAACGCCGCGTCGCCGTGCACCAGGATCGCCAGCACCTTCTCGCCGCGCGTGTCGCCGCGCCGCTCCTGCCGCGCGCGCACCGACCCTTCCGCCACCGGATTGACGATCTCTAGGTGCGAGGGGTTGAAGGCCAGCATGACGTGCACGTTGCCGCCCGGGGTGCGCAGGTCGGCGGAAAAACCCTTATGGTACTTGACGTCGCCCGACCCCAGATCGTGCCGCGCCTTGCCCTCGAATTCCGAGAACAGGTCGCCCGGCGCCTTGCCCAGCACGTTGACCAGCACATTGAGGCGGCCGCGATGGGCCATGGCGATGATGGTCTCCTCGACGCCGCCGCGACCGCTCTCCTGCACCAGGTCATCGAGCAGCGCGATCAGCGCCTCGCTGCCCTCGAGCGAAAAGCGCTTCTGTCCCACGAACCGCGTGTGCAGGTAGCGCTCGAGGCCTTCGGCCGCGGTGAGCTGCCAGAATATGTTGCGCCGTTCCTCGGTGCTGAAGCGCTGCTGCATACGGCCCAGCTGGAACTCGTCCTGCAGCCAGATGCGCTCGTCGGTGTCGGAGACATGCGCGAACTCGGCGCCGATGGTGCCGCAATACACCTGCTCGAGGCGCGCGAGAATTTCGCGCAGCGTCGCGCGCTTGGGGATCCAACCGTTGCGGCTCCCGGTAAAGAATTCAGTGTCGAGATCGGCATCGCCCAGGCCGACGTACCCAGGGTCGAGCACGCGCGGCCGTTCACGTTTCATCAGGCCCAGCGGATCGATGTTGGCGATCAGGTGCCCGCGGTTGCTCAGCGTCTGCACCAAGCGCGAGACCGCGCCCTGCTTTTCGGTGGCGACGCCAGGGTCCGCGGTGCCCGGCGCGTGGCTTGCCCCTCCACTCGGCCCTGGCGTCGGCAGCGCGTCGAAATACGCACGCCACTGGGCGCTCACCGCAGTCGGGTCGCGCAAATAGGTGGCGTACAGATCCTCGACGAACGGAGCATTGCCGCCCGACAGCACTGTGGATGAGTTGAGTTCTGAGGGAGTCGGCTCCATCCGGCAAGGCTTCCTAAAAAATGAGTCTACTCAAAGACGTAGGCGCTAAGTCACACTTTATGTCTAGTCTAGCGGAAGGCCGGCCGCTTGCCCACCAGGGGGGGCAAGTGGCGCCCCCGGGGCTTCCGGCCGGCGCTGCTATGATCCGGCCATGCTCGCCGCCGGACTCCTGCTGCTGTCTTCATTTAGCTCCGTCAATGGCGATGGTCTGCGACTTGATTTCGACGCGCAGATGCGCAGCCGTGTGGTCGCCACGCTCGGCGCGGAAGCGGCGCTGGGCCCCTATACGGAATCGGAGTCACTCCTCACGACCGACGGCGAATTGGGCGGTTTCGCGCTCGAGAGCCGCGTGGAGGCCGAGGTCAGCGACGCGCTCGGCGCAGGCCACAGCGTGGTGTTGACCGGGCGCTCGGGCGCGGCCACCAAGCGCGTCGAGGTCACGGCCTACCCCTCGCGCCCGCATTGGCTGTTCCTGCGGGTGCGCTACACGAACGACACCACCAAGCCGCTTAAGGTGCTGAGCTACTTCAGCAACCGCTATGAGTTCGAACCAGACCGGACCCAGGCCGAGCCGGCGTTCTGGTCATACCAAAGCGCGTCCTACGAGCAGCGGCCGGACTGGCTGCTGCCCGTGAACGCGGGCTATGCGCGCGGCAATTTCCTCGGCATGAACGCCGACGACTACGGCGGCGGCACGCCCGTCATCGATGTCTGGCGCCGGGACATCGGCCTGGCGGTCGGCCACGTCGAACTGACGCCGAAACTGGCATCGCTCCCGCTGGAGCGCCCGGGCAGTGGTAACGTGAAACTGGGGCTTAGCGTGCAGCGCGAGTTCACGCTCATGCCGGGCGCGAGCTTCGATTCCCTGCGCAGCTTCGTGAGCGTGCACCGCGGCGATCATTTCGCCACGCTCCGCGCCTACGGCGCACTCATGCAGGAGCAGGGCCTGAAGATCAATGCGGCGCCGGCGGACGCCTTCGAGCCGATCTGGTGCGCTTGGGGGTACGGGCGCGAATTCACGCCGCAGCAGGTGTTCGACAGCCTGCCAGTCGTCAAGCAACTCGGCTTCCGCTGGGCGGTGCTGGACGATGGCTGGCAGGTCGCCGAGGGCGACTGGACCCCGGTGCCGGCTAAATTCCCTGCCGGCGACGCCGACATGAAGGCCATGGTGGATCGCATACACGCGGCCGGCATGAAGGCGCAGCTGTGGTGGGCGCCGCTGGCCGCTGACCCGGGGTCGCGCACCGATCGCGAGCATAACGACTGGCTGCTGCAGAACGCCAACGGCGCGCCGCGCAAGATCAGCTGGTGGGACTCGAACTATCTGTGTCCGGCCTACGGGCCCGTGCAGGAAGACGCTGCTGCCTTCGTGCGCAAGGCGCTGGGCGTCTGGGGGTTCGATGGCTTGAAGGTGGACGGCCAGCACCTCAACGCCGCACCGCCCTGTTTCAGCAAAACCCACGGCCACGCCGCGCCGGAAGAGGCCGCCGAGAACCTGCCGCAATTCTTCAAGGCAATCTGGGACGCGGCGCAACAGACCAGGCCCGGCTCGGTCATCGAGATCTGCCCCTGCGGCACCGGTTATTCATTCTTCACGATGCCTTACCTCAACATGACCGTGGCTTCCGACCCGGAGAGTTCCTGGCAGGTGCGGCTCAAGGGCAAGACCATCAAGGCTTTGCTCGGCGATCGCACCGCTTACTTTGGTGATCACGTCGAAATGAGTGAAGGCGGCACCGATTTCGCCTCGACGTTCGGCGTCGGCGGCGTGATCGGCAGCAACTTCGCCTGGCCAGGCGCGCCCGGACAGAAGGATCCAAAACTCCTGCTGACGCCGGAGCGCCAGTCCATCTGGGGCCAATGGACGAAGCTCTACCAGGAGAAACGCCTGGTCGACGGCGAGTACCTGGGCGCGCTTTACGACATCGGCTTCGACAAGCCCGAGACGCACGTGATCGCCAAGGGCGGGGCGCTGTACTACGCCTTCTACGCTCATCAGTTCAGTGGCACGGTGGAATTACGTGGGCTGCAGCCGGGCCGCTACCGCGTGCGCGACTACGTCAACGATCGCGACCTGGGCGTGGTGCGCGGTCCCGCCGCGAGCCTGAAGGTGAGGTTCGAACGCTCGCTTCTCATCGAGGTGCGTCCGCAATAGCGACCGCCGGGCGTGCCTTCCAGGCCGCACCGAACCAGCGCTCGGCGTTGCGAGCATAGATCCTGCGGATTACGCGGCGCGGCAAGGCGAGCCCGCGCACCGGGGCGTCGAGTTCGGGCACCTGCTGCACCGTGTCCGTATTCAG
>JAYTXT010000172.1:0-7450 GCA_043742765.1 Gammaproteobacteria bacterium
ACCTTGATCACAGCGCTCTGGCTGTATGCGTCCATGAGTTCAAACATGAGTGTCAGCTCCCCTGTTGGTCGGTTGAATCGTAAAAATCAGAAATGTCCCTTGAACCATTGCTGCATGCGTGTCACGGCGCCGCCCACGCTGCCGCCGAGCGCACCGCGCGCGGCGGGCGCAGCGTTCTCGCGCGCGTACAGCAGCAGGCCGACGGCGGTCGAATAGATCGGGTTCTGCACGGCTTCGGAAAGGCCGCGCAGCGATTGTGGAAAACCCAGCCGGACCGGCACGTGAAAGATCTCCTCGGCGAGTTCGATGGCGCCTTCCATGCGCGCGCTGCCGCCGGTGAGCACCAGCCCCGCGGCGATGACTTCCTCGAAGCCGCTGCGGCGCAGCTCCTCGCGAATCAGGTTGAACAGCTCCTCGTAGCGCGGCTCGACCACCTCGGCCAGCGTCTGGCGCGCCAGGCGGCGCGCCGGCCGGTCGCCGACGCTCGGCACCTCGATGCTCTCGTCCGGGTTGGCGAGCTGCGAGAGCGCGCAGGCGAAGCGCACCTTGATGTCCTCGGCGTACTGGGTCGGGGTGCGCATCGACACCGCGATGTCGTTGGTGACCTGGTCGCCGGCGATCGGAATCACGGCGGTGTGGCGGATCGCGCCGCCGGAGAACACCGCGATGTCGGTGGTGCCGCCGCCCACATCGACGATACAGACGCCGAGCTCCTTTTCGTCATCGGTGAGCACGGCATAGCTGGAAGCGAGCTGCTCGAGCACGATGTCCTCGACCACCAGGCCGCAGCGCTGCACGCACTTGATGATGTTCTGCGCGGCACTGTCGGCGCCGGTGACGATATGCACCTTGGCCTCGAGGCGCACGCCCGACATGCCGATCGGATCGCGGATCCCCTCCTGGCCGTCAATGATGAATTCCTGCGGCAGCACGTGCAGGATGCGCTGGTCGGCGGGAATCGCCACCGCCTTGGCGGCTTCGATCACGTGCTCGACGTCCGCGGCCGTGACTTCGCGGTCGCGAATACCGACCACACCATGTGAGTTCAGGCTGCGGATGTGACTGCCGGCAATGCCGGCGTAGACCGCGTTGATCTCGCAGCCCGCCATCAGCTCGGCTTCCTCGACGGCGCGCTGGATCGACTGCACGGTCGATTCGATGTTGACCACCACGCCCTTCTTGAGGCCGCGCGAGGGCTGCTTGCCGAAACCGATGATCTCGATCGCACCATCGGCGGTGAGCTCACCAACCAGCGCCACCACTTTCGAGGTGCCGATGTCCAGGCCCACGACCACGGTCCGATCCGAACGCTTAACCATCCGCATTACCCTTCCGTGCATGGGCGCCGCTCGCCAGGCGCGTCGCCCCGCTGCGCCAGCCGACCGCGAAACCGTTGGTGTAGCGCATATCGACATAGGCCATGTCGGTGGCGCGCTGGCAGATCATGCGCAGCGCCACCGCCAGGAAGCGCGCGAAGCGCGCGTCGACCTGATTGCGGCCGAAGCGCACGCTCACGCCGTTGTCGAGCTGTAGTTCCCAGGCGCCGCGCGCGTCGAGCCGCAGGGCGGTGAGGCGCGATCCCGACTCGACGATGCGGCCCTGCAGCGCGAGGTAGCGCGCGACCACTTCGGCCTCGGTCCCGGTCGGACCAGCCAGCTTTGGTAGCTCCGGCGGCACGAAGTGCGCGCTGTTGGCGAACACGTCGCCGCGCGCATTGACCAGGTCGGTGGCGTTCCAGCGCGCCACAGCCTGCTGTTCGGTGACCTGCACCGCGAGGCCACGCGGCCAGCTGCGCTGCACGGTGGCGGCCTCGACCCAGGGCAGGAGCCGGAGTGAGCGGCGCACGTCCGCCAGCGGCGCGGTGACCAGGCCCGCGCCGTGCAGTTGCGCGCGCACCGCTTTATCCACTTCGAGCGCGGTGAGATGCTGGAACTGGCCATCGACGCGAATGCGCTCGATCGGCTGGTTGAGGAACACGAGCAGCGCGGCCAGCGCCGCCCCCATGCCGAGCACGCCGCCGCCGATCGCGCCCAGCCGTCGCCACGGGAGCGGCGGCAGCTGCCAGCGCGAGCTCGATTCGGCGCGGCGCCGGTTCTGTCGGCGGCGGTTCAGCACGGCGTGCGCACCAGGCTGGTCTCGAGAATCCGCCACACCAGCTCGCCGAAATCCAGGCCCGCGGCGCGCGCGGCCATCGGCACCAGGCTGTGATCGGTCATGCCGGGGACGGTGTTGATCTCGAGCAACAGCGGCTCCTGCTGCTGGTTCATCATGAAATCCGCGCGACCCCAGCCTTCGGCGCCGCAGACCTCGAAAGCAGCGAGCGCCAGCTCCGCCAGGCGCCGCTCGGCATCGGCCGCGAGGCCCGCGGGACAGAAGTAGCGCGTGTCATCGCGCAGGTACTTGGCTGCGTAATCGTAGAACGCGCGCGGCGTTTCGATGCGGATCGAAGGCAGCGCGGCGCCCTGCAGGATCGATACGGTGTATTCGCCGCCCGTGATCCAGGGCTCCGCGAACGCGACCGGCTCATGCTGCGTGGCCGCGCGCCAGGCGGCCGGGAGATCGGCTGCTTGCTCGACGCGCGTCATGCCGACACTCGAGCCCTGCGAGGCGGGTTTGACGATCATGGGTAACCCGAGGCGCTCAAGCGCCACCTCGAGGTCGGCGGTGGTGCGCAACACGATGAACTCCGGAGTCGGCACCCCGGTCGCCCCCACCAGGCGCTTGGTGCGCAGCTTGTCCATGCCAATTGCGCTGCCCGTTACGCCACTGCCGGTGTATGGAATGCCGAGGAACTCGAGCGCGCCCTGCGCGGTGCCGTCTTCGCCGCCGGGACCGTGCAGCGCAATCCAGGCGCGCGCGTAGCCCTCGCGCCGCAGCTCGCCGAGTTCGCGCTGCGCCGGATCGAACCCGTAGGCGTCGACGCCGCGAGCCTGGAGCGCGGCGAGCACCGCTGCACCGCTCAGCAGCGAGATCTCGCGCTCGGCGGAACTGCCGCCGTAGAGCACGGCGACGCGGCCGAAATCGGCGGCATTGCTCACGCGGTGCAGGCCGCGGGCGTCATGGCGCAGGCGCATCAGAGCGGCTCCCCGACGACGCGCACTTCCGGCACCAGCAGGATGCCATGCACGCGCTGCACCGTCGCGCGCACGTGCGCAATCAGTTCTTCCAGATCGCGACCGGTAGCTGCGCCGTCATTGAGGATGAAATTCGCGTGCTTCTCGGCGACCACCGCGCCGCCGATGCGCATGCCCTTGAGACCGGCCGAATCGATCAACTGCGCGGCGTGCTGCCCCGGCGGATTGGTGAACACCGAACCGCAGCTCCACTCACCGAGCGGCTGCGTCAGCTTGCGGCGCTGCGCCTGCTCACGCACCAGGTGCGCCTGCGCGTCGTCGCGCTGCGTGAATTCCAGCTCGGCCGCCAGAAACCACTCGTCGTTGGCAGGTGCGAGCACGTGGCGGTAGCTCGCCTGGTACTCGCTGGCCGCGCGTGTGCGGCAGGTCCCATCGCGCGCCATGACCTCGACGGCGCGCACCTGCGCCCAGGTCTCGCCGCCGTAGGCACCCGCATTCATGGCGAGCGCGCCGCCCAAGGTGCCGGGTATGCCCGCGAAGAACTCACCATGGCCCAGCCCCCAGTTGGCACACTGGCGCGTGACGCGCGCGCAGGGCACGCCGGACTCGCAGTACACGCGCAGCTGGGCGCGGCGCTCGAGCCGCGTGAAGGCGCCATGGGTGCAGATCACTACGCCGCGGATGCCGCCATCGCGCACCAGCAGGTTGCTGCCGAGTCCCACCCACAGCAGCGGCGTCTCGACCGGCAGCGCGCGCAGGAAGGACGCGAGCTCCGCCCGATCATGCGGGGTGAAGAAGACGTCGGCAGGGCCGCCCACGCGCCATGAGGTGTGCTTTGACATCGGCTCGTCGCGCCGGATGCGCAGCTGGAATTCCGGGGTGATGGCGAGGTTCATGAGCGCCGCTCCACCGCGCGCGGCACGGCAAGCTTGCTCAGCAGGCCGTGGGCGACGGCGCCGATGTGGCCAGCACCCATCGTCACCACGACGTCGCCGTCACGCAGCACGTCGCGGAGCGCCGTGCCCAGGTTTTCCACGCGCTGTACAAAAACCGGCTCGAGCTTGCCGCGACTGCGGATCGCGCGGCAGATCGCCCGTCCGTCCGCGCCCTTGATCGGCGCCTCGCCCGCGGCGTACACCTCGGTGACCAGCAGCGCGTCGAACCCCGACAGCACGGTCGCGAAATCATCGAGCAGATCGCGGGTGCGCGTGTAGCGATGCGGCTGGAAGGCGAGCACCAGGCGCCGCTCGGGCCAGGCCTGGCGCAGCGCGTCGAGCGTCGCGGCGATCTCGGTCGGATGGTGCCCGTAGTCATCGACGATGGTGACGCTGCCTGCTGCCGTGACCACTTCGCCCACCAGCTGCATGCGCCGGTCGATCCCCTGGAAGGCGGCCAGCGCGCGCACTATTGCCGCGTCGCCGATCTCGAGTTCGGTGGCAACCGTGATCGCCGCCAGGGAATTGCGCACGTTGTGGAGCCCGGTCATGTTGAGCGCCACGCGCAGTGGCTCGGCCTTGCCCGGGCGCGTGACTTCGAACAGCGTGCGCGAGCGCTCGCGATGGATCTCGGTCGCGCGCACGTCGGCAGCGGCGCCCAGGCCGTAGGTGATCACCGGCCGGCTGATGCGGGAGAGGATGCCCTGCACATGTTCATCGTCCTGGCAGAGCACGGCCAGGCCATAGAATGGCAGGTTGTGCAGGAAGCTCACGAAACTGTCGCACAGGCGCGCGAAGTCGCCCCCGTGCGTGCCCAGATGATCGTTGTCGATGTTGGTGACGATGGCGATGATCGGCTGCAGGTGCAGGAACGAAGCATCGCTCTCGTCGGCCTCGGCGACCAGGTAGCGTCCGGCGCCGAGCCGGGCATTGGTGCCGGCGCTCTTGAGGCGCCCGCCAATAACGAAGGTGGGATCTTCGCCGCCTTCGGCCAGGATGCTGGCGACCAGGCTGGTGGTCGTGGTCTTGCCGTGCGTGCCCGCGACCGCGATCGACTGGCGGAAGCGCATCAGCTCACCGAGCATCTCCGCACGCGGCACGACCGGCACGCGCCGCGCGAGCGCGGCGTCGACCTCGACATTGCCCGGGGCCACGGCCGTCGAGGTCACGACGACGTCAGCGCCGTCGGCATTCTCGGCGCGATGCCCGATGACGACGCGCGCCCCGAGTTGCTCGAGCCGCGCCGTGACCGCGTTGGCCTTCAGGTCCGACCCCGTCACCGTGTAGCCCAGGTTCAACAACACTTCGGCGATGCCACCCATGCCGCTGCCGCCGATGCCGACGAAGTGAATGGTGCCAATGCGGCGCATGCGCACGTTCATGCGGCCGCTCCGGCGTAGTGCTCGCAGGCCGCCGCCAGTTCGGCGGTGGCGCCGGTGCGGGCCAGAAGCCGGGCGCGTTCGGCCATGGCGATGAGCTTGCCGCGCCCGGCGCACAGCGCGGTGAGCTCGGTGGCGAGCCGCTCCGCCGTCAGGTCGCGATCGGCAATCAGGAGCGCCGCGCCCTCCGCCACCAGGGTGCGTGCGTTGTGCGTCTGGTGATCGTCGAGGTGGGCTGGATACGGCACCAGGATCGCGCCGACGCCGGCGCAGGCCAGCTCGGAGACCGTCAGGGCGCCGGCGCGGCAGATGACCAGGTCCGCCCAGGCGTAACTTTCCGCCATGTCTTCGATGAACGGCGACACCTGCGCCCTGACGCCCGCTTCCGCGTAGCCACGGCGCGCCGCCTCGATCCAGCGCTCGCCCGACTGATGCCGCACCTCGACGGCGATGCGGCCGGCGAGCCGCGCCAGCGCGTAGGGCAGCACCGAGTTGAGGCGCGCCGCGCCGAGACTCCCGCCGATGACAAGGATGCGGATGGCGCCGCTGCGCAACGCAAAACGCTCAGCCGGCGGCGGGAGCGAGGCGATCTCGGCGCGCACCGGATTGCCGATGACCTGCGCGACGACGCCGTCGCCAAATGCGTCAGGAAACGCCGCATAGACCTCGCGCGCCAACCGCGCCAGGCAACGATTGGTAAAGCCCGCGATTGCGTTCTGTTCATGAATCAGCAGCGGTGCGCGCACCAGCCACGCCGCCACGCCGCCGGGACCGCTGACATAGCCGCCCAACCCCACCACGACGCTCGGCCGATGCCGGCGCATGACGGCGAGCGCTTCCACGAGTGAGCGCGCCAGGCGGAACGGCGCAGCCAGCAAAGTCAGCAGTCCCTTGCCGCGCAGGCCGCCCACGCTCAGCCATTCGATCGGAATGTTGTCGGCCGGCACCACGCGGGCCTCGAGCCCGCGCCGCGTGCCGAGCCAGACGATCCGCCAGGAGCGGGTGCGCAGCTCCCGCGCCAGGGCCAGGGCCGGATAGACATGTCCGCCGGTGCCGCCCGCCATGATCAGTGCCACCGGCGCGCTCACGCGTACCGCCCGCGCGCCGCGCCGCGCGCGCCGCCGGTGACTTCGTGGTAGACGCGCGTGATGAGCCCGAGCCACGCGAGCGCCACCAGCATGCTGCTGCGGCCGTAGCTCATCAGCGGCAGCGTCAGGCCCTTGGTGGGCAGCACGCCCATGTTGACGCCGATGTTGACGAAGGCCTGCACCAGCAGCCACAGACCGAAGCCGGCGGCAAGATAGGCGTGGAATTTCATGCCGGCGTCGTGCGCGCGGCGCGCCAGCGCGAACACCCGCCAGGCGAGCGCCAGGAACAACGCCAGCGTCACCACCACGCCGACTAGGCCCAGTTCCTCGGCCAGCACCGCAAACAGGAAATCGTTGTGCGCTTCGGGCAGGTAGAAGAGTTTTTGCACGCTGGCGCCGAGACCGACGCCGAACCATTCACCGCGGCCGATGGCGATCAGCGACTGCGTGAGCTGGAAGCCGGTGTTGTACGGGTCGGCCCAGGGATCGAGGAAGCCCGTGAACCGCCGCATGCGGTAGCTGGAGAACATCACCAGCAGCGACATCGCCCCGGCGGCAGCGAGCATGGCGGCCAGCACCCAGCGCAGCTGCGCGCCCGCCAGGAACAGCAGGCCGAAGCCTGTTACGAAGAGGACTGTCGCGGCACCAAGGTCAGGTTCCAGTAGCAGTAACAAGCCGAGGCAGGCCAGCAGCGCCAGCGGCCGCAGCAGCCCGCCGGCGCTGCTGCGCAGTGCGGTCTCGAAACGCACGCAGTAATGCGCGACGTACACCAGCGCCAGCACGCGCGCGGCCTCGGAGACCTGGAAATTGATGCCCGGCAGACGCAGCCAGCGGCGCCCGCCCTTGACCACATGGCCGAGGCCCGGGATCAGCACCAGCAACAACAGTACACCCGCCGCAATCAGCAGCGGCAGCGCGCAGCGTTCGATCACGGCGATCGGAATCACGAACACCAGCGCCGCGAGCGCCAGGCC
>JAYTXT010000173.1:0-2031 GCA_043742765.1 Gammaproteobacteria bacterium
GCGACCAGCCACCCCCATCGCGGGCTGATGTTTTGGGCTCGGGTGTTCCGGGGGAGATGAGCCCGGCGCGGGTGTCCGCGCCGGGGGCCGCCCAGCAGCGCAGGCCTACGAGCGAGCGCGACGCCTGGCGGTTGCCGCGGGCGCGACCGGGTCGCTCGGCGTGGACGCTCCAGGCTGCGGCGCACGCAGCGAAGGTCCCTGGATGCGGATCGTGATGCAGTGGTGTTGCAGCCGATCGAGCATCGCGTCAACGAGAGGCTTGTTGTGGAACAGCCCGTACCATTCGGTCGGCTCGAGGTTCGTCGTAATGATTGTCGAGGCACGCCCGTAGCGCTGGTCCATCAGCCGGAAGAACGCGTTGGACTGCTCGGGCTTGAGGGTCAGGTACCCAATTTCGTCCACGAGCAACGGTCGATAGCGGGCCATCTGGGCGATCAACTTGGTCGTCGAGCGGTCGGCCAGCGATGCGTAGAGTTCGTCGATGAGCTCCTGTGCGTTGTAGAACCGGCCGGCGTGCCCGTTCAGGCACGCCTCGCGCAGCAAGCCGATCGCGATTCCGCTCTTGCCCGTGCCGGGCGGTCCAATCAACAGGATGTTCTCGTGGCGGCGCACGAAGTCCAGGCCCGCGAGCGCGCGGATCTGGGCCCGCTCGATGCCGGGCTGGCGATCGAACGGAAACGACTGCAGCGTCCACTGCCACGGCAGCCTGGCCTGGGCGACCCGGTAGGCCAGGCTCTTTTCTCGCCGGTGAGCGTCTTCGGCGGCCAGCAGCCGCCCGAGGACCTCGTCGGCCGGGGCGGCTTCGCACTCGGCGCGATCGAGTTCGGCCTCGAGCGCCGCATCGATACCACGCAGCTTGAGCCGTGCGAGCCACTCGTGGATCTGCTCACGCGATGTCGTCATCATCGTCACCGGCGAGCGCGAAGAAGTTTCCAGCGACCTCCTCGAGCACCAGCCGCTCCAGGCGCCCCAGGTCGTACATCCCGTAGTGCGCCGCCTGCTCGACGCCGGCCAGGAACGGCTCGCGCGGGTAGGTGCGCTGGATCTCGAGCAGTCGGCGCAGCGCGCGCACACCGCGCCCGCGGCCACGCTGGCGAAGCGCCTGTGCGTAGGCCGCCAGCGGCGCGCTCTCGATCAGTTGTTGCTCCAGACGCGGGCCCGGATCGCTGGGTGCCGGGCGCAGGTGATGCGCCGGATCGGTGCTGCGCACATCGCGCCCCTCGAGCACGCGCCGGTGCGTCGCCACCAGGCGGGCGCGATGGTGGATGAGGACCTCGCGCGGATACTTGTAGAGCGCCACCGCCTGCCCGACCAGGCGCTGCGGCACCGAGTAGCGGTGTGTCTCGAGCGAGACGTACCCGCTGAGGTCGACCACCCGATCCACGATGTCGTAGACCGGCGGCAGCGCCGCGGGCAGCGGCTGCAGGTAGCTGCGCTCCATCAGGTAGGCGGCCTCCGGGGTCATGCCCAGCGCACGCTTCGGTTTGGCGTTGGCCACCTCGCGGCACCAGGCGAGCGCCTGCGTGTTCAGGTCATCGAAGTCGGTGAAGCTGCGCGCAGGCAGGAAGTTCGTTTGCACCCAGTAAAAGGGCCGCTCGACTCTGCCCTTGCGATCCGGATCGCCGACGCGGTGGGCCATGAACTCGAAGCCCAGCGTGCGCGCGAATGCCGCCATCTCCGGGGCGATGATCGCATCGGCCCCGGCGCCCGCGGCCACCATCACGCTGGTGTTGTCGATCACGCAGCGCCCGCATGCCCCGTCCATGAAGCGCACCGCATCGAGCAAGAACTGACGGGCCTCGAATCGCGTGTAGCGCCGATAATATTGAACGAACAACCGGCGCGAGTACGCCAGCACGAGCGCCGCGCACTGCGCGGTGACGATCTTGGCGCCGATCGTCACCCGGTGCGGCGAGGTGTCGTGCTGCATCTCCTCGCCCGGACCGAACACGTATTGGCCGGCCGGCGGGGGCGGCTCGCGCAGCCCGGCCTCGCGCACCCAGCGCGTGAGCGTGCTGTAGGAGACCGACA
>JAYTXT010000174.1:0-4172 GCA_043742765.1 Gammaproteobacteria bacterium
GTGGCGGCGCCCTTGAGTTCGTAGATCGCCGGGCGCTGCACCTCGCCATCGGCCGAGGCGGTCGGGCCGACCGGGGGCACCATGACGACATCGCCGGGCTGGAGCTTCACATCGTTCGATGAATCCCCGCGCATCAGCAGATCGTAGAGGTCGAACTCGCGCACCAGGCTGCCCTGGCGCCGCACCTGGATATGGCGCAACGACCCCTGCGGCTTGACGCCACCGGCCGCGAACAGCGCCGTGGTGACCGTGGCCAGGCCCGTAACCGCGTAGGAGCCGGGGTTCATCGCCTCGCCCAGCACGAAAACATTGATGGTGCGCGTCTCGCCCATCGACACGCCGGCACGCACGCCGATCATCTGCTTCTGGACGCGCGCCTCGATTGTCTGCTTGACCGCGCTGTAGCGCTGCCCGCCGACGCTGATGGGACCCAGCTGCGGAAAGTTGATGCGCCCATCGCGGCTGACGGTCAGCTGCAAAGAGTAGTTCTGGCTGCCGTAAAGCTGCACGTCCAGCGTGTCGCCGGCGCCGACGACATAGTCGCCCGGAACCGGCGCCGTCATCACCGGGGCGAGGCCCTGCTGGCCGCTCGCGAACAGGTCGTAGCCGTAGGGTTTCAGCGCCGCGCCTCCGCTCTTCGCGACGGGCAGTCGGATGACGCGGATTTCAAAATCGGCCAGCGCCGGCTCCGCGGCGACCCGCCGCGTCGCTTCGGCCTCACTCAGACCGGCAAGCTCGATGCCGCGGAACCCTGGAAGCTGCAGCACGCCGTCGCGATCGAGCCGGTAAGGGTTATTGCTGGCCAATACCTTGAGCAGATCACGCTCGGCCTCCAGTGCACGGGCATCCAGCGCGGGTTTGGGGGTTGCGGCGGGCGCTGCGGCGTCGGCCGGCGCCGGGATCAGGGTGGCTCTCAGTTCACGCTCATAGGCCTCCGCGGCCTGCTGCGCCACCGATTTCTCGCCCGGCAGGTTGATATCGAGGAGCAGGGAGTCTTCGGGCTCGAATACCGGGATCAGCGGTTGCTGGGTCAGCTCACCGACCGCTGCGCGGTTGGCGCCAGGCGCGCCTGTGGTGCCGGGGTTCTGCGCGCCGCTCCCCGCGCCCTGGGTACCGGCTGGAGCGCCTGCTTGCCCGCCGAGCCGCTGCAGGATGGCCTGCTGTTGCTCGGGTGAGAGCGTGCCAAAGGCCTGCATGGCGCCCGAAACACCGGGCTGCTGTGCGGCGGCGCCCAGGCTGGCTCCGAGGAGCACCGCGGCAAGCCCGGCAGCCAGGGAAGGGAGGTAACGCACGATAGGGAAACCTTGAAGCAATTCGGCTGAGGCGGCGGATTGTACCGGGGTTAAGTCGATTGGGGCAGGCCGGCGCGGGCCCTGCCCGCATGAACCTCCCCCGGGGAACCTGTCGGCACGGTAAGAGCGTCCCGCGGCAATTGTTGTGTTCGGCGGATAGCGAATCCCGGGTTCATCGGGCTGGTTGTCGTATTAACACTTCTGTAGTAACATTCCTCCCGCCGCGCTTCGAATGGCATGCGGTAAAATGAAGACCAAGCCTACCAAGACGCGCCAGCGCCCCGCAGCCGGTAATCGCGGGCGCGCGGCCAATGGCTCGCGCCCAATTGACACCAGCGATATTCCGCCGCTGTCCGCCGATTTCTTTGAGCGGGCCATTCGCAACCCGTACTACCGCCCCACCAAGCAATCCACGACCGTGCGCGTCGACGCGGATGTGTTGGCCTGGCTGCGATCCAAGGGAGCGGGTTACCAGACCCGCCTGAACGCCATCCTCCGCGATGCCATGCTGAGTGAACGATAGGCGAGTTGTCACGTAACCATCGGCGTCCGGCCGCCCGAAGGCAATTGACGGCAAAGGGACCCGAAAGTCGGGCTTCCTGACAGCGCCTCCCCGAAGCAATCTGCGCTCGACCACCGTGCCCCCGGCTGCCGATCACTATCCAAACCTCAAAAACAATTGGTGTTATTATGCAACCATTATGGTTGCAAAGAAAAAGAAGCCCTCCATGGCCGCCTTGAGCCTGACCGTGCGCAATATCCCCAGGCCCATCTTCGAGCGCCTGCGAAACCGCGCTGCTCGCCACAAGCGTTCGATGCAAGGGGAGATCCTGGCGATTCTCGAGGCGGCTGCGAGTGATCAGTCGGTGCGGCGCACTGCTCCCGAGACACTGGAGTACGTGCGCGCCTTCGGCCTGCGCACGCCCGCTGAAGCCGTGGAGATGATCCGCGCCGATCGCGATGGCCGTTAAGGTCATCGACGCGTCGGCTCTCGCCGCCATCCTGTTCGTAGAACCGGGCGCAGACGAGTTGGCCTTGGCGGCCGCAGATGCCACGCTGGCCGCACCTGCCTTGATCGAGTATGAGATGGGCAACACCTGCTGGAAGAAGTGTCGCCGTCACCCACAACAGGCGGTGGCGCTGCGCGCCGCCTTCAAGGCCATGGGCGCGATGCGCCTGCAACTTTACGACGTCGATGGCGGCGCCGTATTGGCGCTCGCGGAATCCGCTGGCGTCACTTTCTACGACGCCAGTTACCTGTGGCTCGCCGAGCAGCTGGGCGTGCAACTGATCAGCCTGGATCGCCGCCTGCTGGACGTATCGCGTTTGAAAGGTCAGACCACATAGGCAGCCCCGCAGAGCGGGTCGGCGTTCGAATTTGAAGGCGAATACGCCCGTTACCCGCACTTCCCAACCTGGGTTTCCGTCAGCAAACTACGTGCAGATCAGCGCGGACTGCGTCGCTCCAGGTCCGGCAGTGACCGCTGCAATCTCCTGACGATCCGCCGGCTTCGCGATTCTTGTCTTTCCTATCATGATAGGATATAGTTAAAATTGAAGTTGCCAGCGGAACATACCCTTGAATTCCTGCTGGCCTTCGATGGTCTTCGCCACTGGTTTAGAGGCGGCTACTTTGCGAAATATGAGATTCGGCGCGTGGAGGCAACCCCAGGGAAACCGCACGGGCTGAAGTACTCATTCACTCTGCACGCACCCGACGGCGCGCGGTTGCTGGGGTTTGACAATGCCCACGGAGCGGTAACCCAGGGCTCGAGCTTCAAGAGAATGCCGGAGGCTATGGATCACTGGCACCGCACCGCGGCAGATCCCGGGCGGCCTTACGCTTTTAAGGATGCTGAGCAGTTGATCGCTGATTTCCTGACCGAGGTCGAACGAGCGCTCAAGGAACGAGATGTGCCGTCCGAAGTCATCGCGGTTGATTCGAGAGGTTAGTTTGTGAAGCCCTTCAGAATTCAGAGTTTTAGAGCCTTGAGTGCAGAAATGAGAGCGGTGGCGCGGGGCGAGCGCGCGGCGCCAAAAGACGCGGCTGTGCCGAGCTTCGAATCCGTCAGCGTGTTGCTGGGTCTGCTCACGCCGGCGAATCGCGCCCTGCTGGCGGTCATACGCGACAAGAAGCCCCAGTCTGTTGCCGAGCTGGCGAAACTCACGGGACGCGCGCAGCCGAACCTGCTGCGGACGCTCGGCAAGCTCGAAGCCGTTGGCTTTGTGCACCTGAGGAAGGTCAAGAATCGGCGAGTACCGACCACGGCGATACGCTCATTCCGCATCAAGATCGATCCGTTTTCGACCCGTGATCGGTTTGAATGGGCCTAAGGCGACCACCTTTCAGCCTGCGACTAGAGTGCAGCGAAGGGCCGCCGGGACCGCGCCAAACAGGGGTTGCAACTTTTATCGTAACCCGTTACGATAATTAATGGTCGAAATGCCCAAGACAGCTGGTCGGCGGCGGGGGCGACCCCCGACGGGCACGGCGCTGTCCGCCGCGGAGCGCATGAAGCGGTTGCGCGCCCGACGCAAGGCGGCAGGTCTCAAACCTGTCGTTGAGTGGCGGCACACCGGGCCGGAACCGGTCGCACCCTATTCATCACATCGGTTGATCGAAACCAGGAGCCTCGCCATGCACTCCCTTATCGCACAGAAGCTGGTGCGCGATTCCAAGGTGCTCGATCGGGCGCGACGGAATCTCCGGCGCTGGGAACGAAGCCAGACGGAACGCGCACCGCTGTGGATGATGGAGTGGCGATTGTTACTGGAGAGGCCCCGCGATGAAGTGGCCGCATTGATCACGGAGCCGAGTGAACGCGGCGCGCGGCTGCGGCAGTCATCGCCGTTTGCCGGTGCGCTGAGCGATTCGCAGCG
>JAYTXT010000175.1:0-8591 GCA_043742765.1 Gammaproteobacteria bacterium
AAGGCACGTCGAAATTGACGACGTGGCTGATGCGTTCGACATCCAGGCCGCGGGCCGCGACGTCGGTGGCCACCAGGATGTCGATCTGTCCGGCCTTCAGCTGCGCGATCGTGCGTTCGCGTTCGGCCTGCTGCATGTCGCCGTTGAGCGCGGCAGCGGCAAAACCGCGTGCCTCGAGCCGCTCGGCGAGCTCGACCGTGGCGAGCTTGGTGCGTGCAAACACCAGCATGCCGTCGAAGGACAGTACTTCGAGAATCCGCGTCAGCGCATCGAGTTTGTGCAGGCCGCTAACCAGCCAGTAGCGTTGTCGGGTGTTGGCGGCAGTGGTGGTCCGGCCGCGAATGATGATTTCGCGCGGCGTGCGCAGGTGCGTTTGCGCGATACGCTTGATGGCCGGCGCCATGGTCGCCGAGAACAGTGCCACCTGACGGTCGGGCGGCACCTTGGCAAGGATGGCGTTCATCGCCTCGATGAACCCCATCGCCAGCATTTCGTCGGCCTCGTCGAGCACCACGAAGCGCACGCCCTGGAGCGTGAGCGTGCCGCGCTCGAGATGGTCCATCACGCGACCGGGCGTGCCCACGATCACGTGGGTGCCGCGTTTCAGTGCCTGGAGCTGCGGCGTGTAGCTCTGACCGCCATAGATCGGCAGGACGTGAAACCCGGGCAGCGCCGCGGCGTATTTTTGGAAGGCCTCGGCGACCTGGATCGCCAGCTCGCGGGTCGGCACCAGCACCAACGCCTGCGGCTCGCGCTGCCTGAGGTCGAGACGCGAGAGGATGGGAAGCGCGAACGCCGCGGTCTTGCCGGTGCCGGTCTGCGCCTGTCCGAGCACGTCACCGCCAGCCAGCAGCGCCGGAATGGTTGCGGCCTGGATCGGCGACGGTGCTTCGTAGCCCACTGCGGTCAAGGCCTGCAGGACTGGTTCACTCAGTCCTAATTCGGCAAAGGTAACGGTGGCGTCCGCTTCCGGAGTCTTCATGCGGGTGCCTCAGGGCAGGCTGCGTGGGGCGGCGAGTCTACCCCTTTGCAAGCCCAGTCAGGCCGGTATTTGCCCGGTTTGCCGGGTCTGTCGCGCGGGCGGGCGGTCTCAACCGCCCGCGGCGAGCAGATGAAAGCGCACCTGCACCTTATCGTCGAGCACTTTGTCCCAGGTCGGATCGCCAATGCCGAACTCGCGGCGCGAGAGTTCGAAGCTGCCATCAAAGGCGTTGGCGTGGCCGGATTTCGTGACCGCGACTGCCACGATTATGGTCCTGGCCTTGCCTTTGATGCTGAGAATACCGGTCGCATCGAAATGGCCGGTCGCGCCCGGCGTGATCTGGGTCGAGTGAAAGCTGCTGTGCGGAAATTGTGAGCTGTCGAACCAGGCGGGCTTGCGCACTTCAGCGCTGGAGTCTTCGTCGCCGACATCAAGGCTGTTCATGTCCACGATCAGCGCCGCGTGCGTTGCCGCGGGCCTGGCGGCGTCATAGACAATGGTGCCGCTGAAATTCCTGAATGGGACATCGATCGCGACACCTTCTTGCCTGAAGGTAGCGACCAGGCGACTTTCCGCCAGGCTGAGATTGCTGTCGGTGGCGAGCACCGCGGCGGCCAGCAACGACCAGAGCGGCAACAACACCCAGGTTGCCGATTTGCGCTGCAGGAGATTGCTGGCGGGCACTGCGCCCTCAGGTCGTGCGCCAGCGCAGCATGCGGCGCAGCGTGTCATCGCGATCGACCAAGTGATGCTTGAGTGCTGCCAGGGCATGCGCTCCGATGGCAATGGCCAGTACCGTGGCGCCGTTGTCATGAAATTCCTTGAAGACCGCGCCCAGCGGCGGGTTTTTCGCCACCAGGTCCGGCAGCGGGATGAGGTTGAGGTAGATGATTGGGCGGCCGACGGCATTGCTGAACAGCCAGCCGGAGAGCGGTTGCAACAACAGCATCGCATAGAGTAATCCGTGCAGGACATTCGCCACCAGCTGCTGCCACGCCGGCATTGGCAGTGGTGCCGGGACCGGATGCGCCAGTCGCCACAGGCTGCGCACGAAAAACAGCGCGAGTATCGTGACGCCCACCCACTTGTGCCAGTTGACCACCTGGAGTTTCAGCGGACTGCTGGCCATATCGGTCATGACCCAACCCACGGCGAGGGCGATGATCACGAGGCCGGATACGGTCCAGTGCAGAGCGATCGCCGTGCGTGTGTAGTGGCTTGTCATGTTCGGTGCGGTTTCTCTATATCAGGGAGTGCGGTCATTCGTTGATTGGGTTCAATGGCGGCGCCGGCCAGTATGCCTGCCTGAAGGCCGCGGCGGAATGCCGTGGCGCCCCCCATCGAAGGGTGGCGCAGCGTAATGGCCGCCCTGCCGGCGTCGTGCAACGCCGCTTCGGCGTGCCTCCCCACGGCGAACACGGCCGCGGCAGGAAACGCGGCAAGCAGCGCGTCAAGCACTACCATGCCCAGCGCACGCTCTGTGCGCGTCGGCGTGCGGTTGGACTGCAGCTCGCCGCGCCGGTGAGGATGCCAGGGAAAGGCGTTCCACAGCACGGTGTCGCGCTCGATCCCGAGCGCCTGCAAAGTTCCCCAGACCGTCGTCGCTGAAGGCTCACTCCAGGGTAAACGGCGGCTGGACAGTCGCTGGCCGTCGCACATGACCCGGGGAATGACCCCGGCCATCACCAGCCGCTCACTGGTGAAAGGGATGCCCGAGACGTGACAGCCCTGGTAACCGGCGGCCTCGCCGATGAGGATTCGGCGCGGCCTCGTGCTCAAATGTGCCGCCAGTCGCGCGCGCCGGGCGGCCGGACCATTGTGGCGAGTGTCCGTTTCCGCGTCGCGCCGGTTCCAGGGGTTGAATACCTCGCCCCCCGGGTCACGGTCGAGCAACTGGAAAAACCGATCGAGAGTCTGCGTCCTCATCAACCCCCGATTCTAGGGCAACTGGTACACTGCCGGCGCCGCAAATTCGGAATACCCATGCGTTCAAGACGATTCGGACTCGCCACGTGCCTGTGCCTGCCCCTGGGGCTGCTGTTCATGAGCGCGCCCGGCGAGGCGCGGCGGGCGAGCGCCGTGGACGGCGACCCGCAAATTCGTTCCAGCGCCGTGCTGGTGCTGGACGAAGGCAGTTCGACCGTGCTGCTGGCGCGCCAGGCGGAAGTGGCGACGCCGATCGCCTCGATCACCAAGCTGATGACCGCGCTGGTGGTGCTCGATGCGCGGCAACCGTTCGATGAAGTGCTGCAAATCACCAACGAAGATCGTGAGCACGGGCGCGGCGCCTACTCGCGGCTGACCGTCGGCACGCGGCTGAGTCGCGGGGACCTGCTGCACGTCGCGCTGATGTCGTCTGAAAACCGCGCGGCACACGCGTTGGGGCGCAATTATCCCGGCGGCGTGCCGGCCTTTGTGGCGGCAATGAACACCAAAGCGCTTGCGCTGGGCATGCGCAATGCCCGCTTCGTCGATCCGACTGGCCTGTCGAGCGGCAACGTGGCGAGTCCGGCCGACCTTTCAAGGCTGGTCATCGCCGCATCGCATGAGCCGAAGATTCAGGAGTATTCCACTGATGAGTGGCATACCGTGCGCGTGGGTCGGCGGATGCTCGAGTTCCGGAATACCGATCTGCTGGTGCGGAATCCCGCCTGGAACATCATCGTGCAGAAAACCGGCTACATCACCGAGGCTGGAAAATGCCTGGTGATGAAGACGCTGATCCGCGGCCGCGCCATCGTCATCGTGCTGCTCGATTCCTTCGGCAAGTACACCCGCGTCGCCGATGCGCAGCGCATCCGCAAGTGGCTCGAGGCGCAGCCGGTGGAAGCGGCATTGCCGGGCGCGGCCTGAGCGGCGAATTCAAGCCTGGGGCGGCGTCTTGCGGCCCTCGAGGTAATAAAACAGCAGCTGCGCGATGCCGACGGCGGCGGGCACCAGGCCCCACAGGTAGGCGTCGCGTTGCGTGTTGTACAGGGCGACCGAGATCGCTGCGCCAACGAACAACAGCACCAGCCCGCGCCGCAGGTAGTCGGAGGGCAAGCGCACACGACTGCGGCGGCCGTCCTGGAAGAACTCCGGCGGGAGCGGCGGCACGTCCATGCCCTTTTCGATGGCGGCCAGACGCTCCTTGTGGTGCAGGGCGAACATGTTCTGTTTCTTGCGATAGTCGAGAAACAGGCTCAACATTCCGATGCCGATGCCCATGACGATGGCGATGATCGGAATCATCACCCCGAGTACTGCGGTAATTGGCTCGTCCATCTTTGCTCATCCTTTGTAAATTGATCCAGACGCCCTTGATACCCGGCAGGGTACCGATTGGTTTCAGGGGATTCCAGCCGGTTCCCGGAGGGGGGCTGAAACCGGCAGGGCGGACCCCGGGTAGAAAGGCGGTCAGGAGACGTTCGTGCAGCAAGATGCCCCGCCCGACGCGGGATCCCGGGATCAGGATATTGTCGAATTGCTGCAGGGCGGGGCTTACGCGGCCGCCTTCGGGCGGCTTGCCGACCGCTATGAACGCAAGGTGTACCGGCTATGTTGTTCGCTGTTGCGCGATCCGGACCAGGCGGCGGATGCTGCCCAGGAAAGCCTGGTGCGGGTCTGGAAGGCTTTGCCCCGGTACGACCGGCGGGCGTCGCTGTCGACCTGGATCTACACGATCACGCGCAACCGGTGCCTTACGGCCATCGAGCGCCGGCGCCAGACGGATTCAATGAGCGATCCGGCGGTGGAACAGGCCGTCGAAGCGGCCCAGGTCAGCGCCCCGGAGCACGGGCAGGATCACCTCAAAGTGCTGCGCGAGCTGGTCGAGGCACTCCCCGAGCGTTACCGGAGCGCAATGACGCTATTCTACTATGAAGAGAAATCCGTCGGAGAAGTCGCTGTCATGCTGGGCCTGCCCGAGGGCACGGTTAAGACCAACCTGCATCGCGCGCGCGCGATGCTGCTCGAGCAGGTGCGCGCCCTGGGCCTAGGTGATCCGGATTTCTGGCTGGAGGACGTCGCATGAACACGCCGCATGACCCGTCGGATGGCGCGCCGCTCGAGCGCGCGCTTGATCGGGCGCTGGCCCGGAGTCTGGTGGCACCCGAATTACCCGCTGATTTCCGCCTGCAGTTGCTGGCAACGATCGCCCGCAGTGAGCGGGTCGACCATGCGCAACAAAGCGCCGCCATCGAACGCGAACATGCAGAACAGCTCATCGAACTGCGCAGCAGCTACGTGCTACTGCGCCAACGGACGCTTGGCACGCTGATTGGCGGAGCCTTCGCCGTGGGATTGCTGCTGAATTTCGCGCTACCGTGGATCACGGCGAACTTCGGCCACAAAGGCGTAGCCGCGTTGCCCGTCATTGGCGTGGCGGTCGGCCTCTGGCTAAGCCTGCGCACCTGGTGGCAGCGCAGCAGCCTGTCGCGCCTCCTGCCTTGAGTCAGCGCCGCTGCAGAGGCGGCCTTCGAGATCGTAGGTGTCGGCGCCGGTGATGTCGACGTCGATGAACTCGCCCGGCCGCGTCATTGCAGAGGCCTTAATGCGTACCACGCCGTCGATTTCGGGCGCATCGCCAGCCGAGCGCGCGTAGGCGATGCCGTTGGTGACGCGATCGACGAGCACACGTTGGCGCGTGCCGACGCGGCGCGCGAGGCGTGCGGCACTGATGGCGGCGGCACGTTCCATGAAGCGCGCGTAGCGCTGCGCCTTGATTTCCTCGGGGACCGCGCCGTCGAGCGCGTTGGCAGCGGCGCCGTCGACGGGCGAATACTTGAAGCAACCGACGCGATCGAGCTGTGCGGCGTCGAGCCACTGGAGGAGCAGGGCGAAATCTTCCTCGGATTCGCCGGGAAAGCCGACGATGAAGGTGCTGCGCAATGTGAGCTCCGGACACTCGCGGCGCCAGCCGTGGATGCGCGAGAGCGTGTCTTCGGCGTGCGCCGGGCGCCGCATGCGTTTGAGTACCGCGGGGCTGGCGTGTTGGAAGGGTATGTCGAGATAGGGCAGCACCTTGCCCGCGGCCATCAGCGGTATCACCGCATCGACATGCGGATAGGGGTAGACGTAATGAAGCCGCACCCACACTCCCAGGTCTCCCAGCTCGCGCGCCAGATCGATGAAGCGGGTGGCGACGTTCCGGCCGCGCCATTCCACCTGGCGGTAGCGCAGGTCGCCCCCGTAGGCGCTGGTGTCCTGCGAGATGACCAGCAGCTCGCGCACGCCGCTGCGCACCAGCATCTGGGCTTCACGCAGCACCTCATCGAGCGGGCGGCTGGTCAGCAGGCCGCGCAATGAGGGAATAATGCAGAAACTGCACTTGTTGTTGCAGCCCTCCGAAATCTTGAGATAGGCATAGTGGCGCGGTGTAAGGCGGACGCCTTGTGGCGGCAGCAGATCGATGTGCGGATCGTGCGGCTGCGGCAGGTGCGTGTTGACCGCGGCGAGCACCTCCTGCGTGGCGTGCGGGCCGGTAATAGCCAGCACTTTCGGGTGGCGCTCGCGAATCCGGTCGGGATGAGTGCCAAGGCACCCGGTCACGACCACGCGCCCGTTCTCGGCCAGCGCCTCGCCGATGGCGGACAGCGATTCATCGATTGCCGAATCAATGAAGCCGCAGGTATTGACCACCACCAGGTCGGCGTCACGATACTCGGGGGCGATGGCGTACCCGCGGAGCCGCAGTTCCGTGATGATGCGCTCGGAATCGACCAGCGCCTTGGGGCACCCCAGGCTCACGAAACCCACGGCCGGCGCCCGGGCGGGGCTCGGATCACGAGCGGCCTTGCGGCCGGCGGGCGCGGTTCGGGGAGCTGGTTTCATGGGGAGATCGGGCCGGCGGGCGGCGCGTCCGGTACAATACAGGCATCATCTTACACCAGGAGCCTGCCCGCGACGCCGGTCCGGGCGGCGGGCGTATCGCATGGCATTCGACGAAGCCTATTACCGGCGCTATTACCACGATCCGCGCACCGCCGTGACTTCGCGCTCGGAGATGCGTGATCGTGCGGAGCTGATTGCCGCCTGCCTCCGCCACATCGGTCTGCCCGTAAGCCGCATTCTCGATGCTGGGTGCGGCGTGGGGCTGCTGCGCGCGCCGCTGCTGCGCCGCCTGCCGCGCGCCCAGTACACGGGCCTTGAATCGAGCGAATATCTTTGCCGGCGATACGGTTGGCAGCAGGGCACATTGCAGACACTCAGTGCCCGCGTGCGTTACGAGCTCGTGGTCTGTTATGACGTTTTACAGTACCTCAAGGAAGACGGCGCGCGCCAGGCCATTGCCAAGCTGGGCGCCGTGTGCCGTGGCGCCCTATATTTCGGCGCGCTCACCAGCGGCGACTGGCGCAACAACTGCGATCAATCGCGCACCGACCGCGTAGCGGGGTTGCGCTCCGCCGCCTGGTACCGGCGCGAGCTCGCGCGCAACTTCCGGCCGCTGGGCTGCGGCATATGGTTGCGGCGCGGTGCGCCGGTCACGCTCTGGGATCTCGACGGAGCCGGCCGATGATCAAGGCGCTGCTGTTGTTGTTCAAATTCGCCAAGTTCGGGCCGCTGCTGAAGTCGGCGGGTTTCATGCTGCTGTCGGTCGGCGTGTACGCGCTGCTGTTCGGCTGGTGGTACGCGCTGGGCTTCGTGCTGCTGCTGCTGGTGCACGAGATGGGGCATTACATCGCGGCACGCCGGCTCGGCATGAACGTGGGCCTGCCCACTTTCATTCCCTTCGTCGGCGCCTGGATCGAGCTCAAGGACCAGCCGCTGTCGGTGAAGCAGGAGGCGGAAATTGCCTTTGCTGGTCCGTTTGCGGGGACCGTGGCGGCAGCCGGTGTGCTGGCGGTGTCGCTGTGGCAGCACAGCCTGCTGCTGCTGGCGCTGGCCTATGCCGGTTTTTTCCTGAATTTGTTCAATCTGATTCCCGTTTCGCCCTTCGATGGCGGGCGTATCGTCGCGATCCTCTCTCCCAAGGTCTGGTTTATCGGCGTGCCGGTGCTGATCGGCGCGTTCATTCTCAACCCAAACCCGATGTTTCTGATGATCCTGCTGCTGCTCGCGCCCACCATTTACGTTTCGCTGCGCGCCGCCTGGCGCGGTGCAGTACCGGCGCACAACCCGCGCTACTACGAGGTGCCGCTCGATGCGCGCGTGCGCTACGGCGCCTACTACCTGCTGTTACTGGGGTTTCTGTGCTACATGACTTTCCGTACACACCTGCAGGTCGAGGCGCTGCGCAATTCATGAACGCCCGGCTGGTGGCCGCATTTCGCGGCAGCGCGCACTTGCGGCGGGAAACCGGTGCGGTGCGATGGCGCCTCAGCGGTCTCGATCGTGACAGCGGCGAGATGCTCGAAGTACTCCTGAGCGGCGCCGCCGCGTTGCAGCTGCCGGGCGAACTTGCGGGCGCCGAACTGCATGTGCGCGACGAGGTCACGAACGCGGCCTGGGAACTGCGCGGCAGCGGGCAATCGTTCCCGCTCGTGGTGCGGGCTGTCCAGGTGCACCGTGGAGCTGCCGCGCTCTTCGAGCACGCGCTGCCGCGCACCGTTGCCCCCTGGAGCGTGCGCGCCGGCTGGGTGCTGCTGCTGAATGCGCTGCGCGTGCCCGGCATGGGGCGGTTGCTGAATAA
>JAYTXT010000176.1:0-7425 GCA_043742765.1 Gammaproteobacteria bacterium
CTAGGAGTCTGCGCGGCAGAAGATTTGCGGCGAGAAAGACGTCAAGACTTACTCCAAATGGGGCATGAGAGTGAGCTACTTTCGCATTCGGCATCATCAGGAATCAAAGCGGCGCACTCCCGTGAAAATAGTCTTCTTCTGCCGCGCAGACTCCTAGCGGCTGCGCCTGATGACCCAGCCGTGGGGCATGGGCTTCATGCCGATCTTTGAATAATACCCTTCGGCTCCCGGGGCGGCGAACAGGAACAGCGAGGCCGAGTCACCCACGGCGCTGCGCGTCTGGGCTACCAGGCGCTTGCCGATGCCCTGGTGCTGGTAGGCCGCGTCGACCGCGAGATCCGACAGATAACAGCAGAAGGCGAAATCCGTGATCGCGCGCGACACGCCGATCAGTTTTGCACCGTCGCGCGCCGTGACGATGACCGCGGCGTTGCGCAGCATGCGCTCGAGACGCTCCGGCTCGTCGACCGGCCGGCGCACACCCAGCGTCGAGGCAACCAGTACGGCACGGAATTCCTGCGCTGAAAGCGTTGGCTCGAGCGCATAGACGATCGGCATGGGCAATACCCCTGCCGGGCTCACACGTCGAGATTGGCGACCGACAGCGCGTTTTTCTCGATGAACTCGCGGCGCGGCTCGACCTGGTCGCCCATGAGCGTCGTGAAGATCTCGTCGGCGGCCACGGCGTCGTCGATGCGCACCTGCATGAGCCGGCGCGTTTCCGGGTTGATGGTCGTGTCCCAGAGCTGCTCGGGGTTCATCTCGCCCAGGCCCTTGTAGCGCTGGATCGACTGGCCCTTGCGCGCCTGGTCGAACAGCCACTTCATCGCCTCCTTGAAGGAACCGACCTCGAGCCGCTCCTCGCCGCGCGCCACGGCGGCGCCCGACCCAACCAGGCCAGCCAGCGTACGGCCGAGATCGCTGATGCGCCGGTATTCGGCGGACTCGAAGAACTCACGCGTCAGGTGCTTGTCGGTGATGGAGCCGTGCTGCGTGCGGTGAACGATGATGCGCGCCGCGTGGCCTTCACTGGCCGGACGCACTTCGGCGCGGTAGCTGTGCGCCGAGTCTTCCGCAGCGTTGAGGCTTTGCACGAGACTGGCGCACCAGCCCTCGAGAAACCCGGGCCGGTCAAAGCTGTCAACCGTCACTTCGGGCTGGTAGATCAGCGTATCGAGCAGCCGCTCGTCATAGCGGCGCGCCCAGCGGCGGATGATGGCCTGCACTTCCATGTATTTACGGGCCAGCAGTTCCAGCGCCGAGCCAGTGATTGGCGCGGCGCCGGCGTGCACGTGGAGCGCGGCAGCGTCGAGCGCGCTCGAGAGCAGCAGCGCGTTGAGCTCGTTCTCGTCCTTGACGTAGGTTTCCACCTTGCCGCGCTTCACCTTGTAGAGCGGTGGCTGTGCGATGTAGATGTGGCCGCGCTCGATCAAGAGCGGAATCTGCCGGTAGAAGAACGTGAGCAGCAGGGTGCGGATGTGTGAGCCGTCGACATCCGCGTCGGTCATGATGATGACGCGGTGATAGCGGAGCTTGGCGATATCGAATTCGTCGCGGCCTATACCGCAACCTAAAGCGGTGATTAAAGTGCCCACTTCAGCCGAAGAAATCATCTTATCGAACCGCGCCCGCTCGACGTTGAGGATCTTGCCCTTGAGCGGCAGAATCGCCTGCGTGCGCCGGTCGCGCCCTTGTTTGGCGGAGCCGCCGGCCGAGTCACCCTCGACGATAAAGATCTCGGAGAGCGCCGGGTCTTTTTCCTGGCAATCGGCAAGCTTGCCCGGGAGCCCCGCGATATCCAGCGCGCCCTTGCGGCGGGTCATCTCGCGCGCCTTGCGCGCGGCCTCACGGGCCCGCGCCGCGTCGATGATCTTGGCGACGATGGCCTTGGCCTGGCTGGGCTGCTCGAGCAGGAACTCGCCTAGCTTGGCGGCGACCGCGGTCTCGACGATGCCCTTTACTTCGGAGGAGACCAGCTTGTCCTTGGTCTGGGAGGAGAACTTAGGATCTGGCAGTTTGACCGAGAGGATCGCGGTCAGCCCTTCGCGGGCGTCATCACCCGTGGTTGGCACCTTCTCCTTCTTGGCCGCGAATTCCTTTTCGATGTAATCGTTCAGCGTGCGCGTCAGCGCGGCACGAAAGCCCGACAGGTGGGCGCCGCCGTCCTTCTGCGGAATGTTGTTGGTGTAGCAGTACATGCTCTCCTGGTAGGAGTCATTCCACTGCAGCGCCACCTCGACGTTGACCAGGCCTTCCTGGGTGCGAAACCAGAACATGTTCTCGTGCACCGGGGTACGCCCGCGATTCAGATGCTTGACGAAGGCCTGCAGGCCGCCTTGGTGCTGGAACACATCGTGCTTGTCCTCGCGCTCGTCGGTGAGCTCGATGCGCACGCCTGAATTGAGGAACGAGAGTTCGCGCAGCCGCTTCGCCAGCGTTTCGTAGATAAACTGGATGTGCGTGAACACCTGCGCACTGGGCTTGAAGCGAATCGTGCTGCCCCGCTCCGTCGTCGGGCCGACGTCTGCCAGTGGTGCCGCCGGTTCACCAAGGTGATATTCCTGGCGGTGCATGCGGCCTTCGCGGCAGATCGTCAGCAACAGCGTGTCGGACAGCGCATTGACGACTGAGACGCCCACACCGTGCAGCCCGCCCGAAACCTTGTAGGAACTGTCATCGAACTTTCCGCCCGCGTGCAGCACGGTCATGATGACTTCGGCCGCCGAGCGCCCTTCCTCGGGATGAATATCGACCGGAATGCCGCGGCCGTTGTCGGTGACGGTGACGGATTCATCGGCGTGAATCGTCACGGTAATGCGGTCGCAGTGCCCCGCCAGCGACTCGTCGATGGCATTGTCGACGACCTCAAAAACCATGTGGTGGAGGCCGCTGCCGTCATCGGTATCGCCGATGTACATGCCGGGTCTTTTCCGCACTGCATCAAGACCCTTTAAGACCTTGATTTTACTGGAATCGTAGACGTCGGATGCTGTCATGCGGGGACCCTTGTTACCATACTGTTATTATAGCGTGGCAACGCGGCCATGTTCCACGTGAAACGCCTTGTCGGGCGTGCCGAACCGGCCCTCCTGTGAATACAGCGCGGTGACGATCAATTGGCCCTTCATTTTGCGGATTTCGCTGACCAGAGCGTCCGTGTGTTCACGGTCGAGCTCCGCAGCGGGGTCGTCCAGCAACAAGGTCGGCGGCCTGCGATCTTCACTCCCGGCCAATCGCGCCATGGACAGCGCCAGAGCCGCCCCGAGTAGTTTCTGCTGCCCGCGGGATAGCACTTCGCGCGCCGGACATCCGTCGATTCGAAGCTGAACATCAAAGCGGTGAGCCCCGGTGCCTGTACTCCCCCGCTCCGCGTCGCGCTCCCGGTGCGTTGCAAATGATTCTGCCAGGCTCCGTTCCTGGCTCCAGCCCTGGTAGTACCCCAGAGTCACAGGCTCACCCAGCAGGGCAGCGAGCGTCTGCTGCCAATACGGCTCAAGCAAGGCCATGGTGCGGGTGCGCGCAGCGGAAAGTAATGTTCCCAACCGCACCAGCTCCGGTTCCCAGGGGCTCGCATCACTACCCAACTTTAGAGCGGCATTGCGCTGCCGGAGGGTACGAGCGTAGTCGGTCCATGCGGCGACGAAACCAGGTTCCACGTGGAACACTCCCCAGTCCAGCCAGCGGCGGCGGTAGGCCGGACCCTCTTCCACCAGACGATGGATCCCGGGGTCGACTACCTGGACAGGAAAGGCTTCGGAGAGCTCCGCAAGGGATTTCGCGTCTCGGCCAGCGACGCGGGCTCGGAGCCCGTCTTTCCGGTGAAAGCCCAGGCCTACAGTCGGAAACGTGGAGTCGTCGGTGCGGCCAAAAACCATCAGGCTTACGGCCTGATGTGCGATCAGGCGTTCGGTCAGGCGTGTGCGGAACGAGCGCCCACGGCCCAGCAGATAGATGGCCTCGAGGAGTGAAGTCTTGCCGGCGCCATTGGCGCCGGTAACGAGGTTGACGTGGGGGTGAAGCTCGAGTCGGGTCGGCGCAAGGCACCGCAGGCCCTCGACTTCGAGCGCCAGCAGGCTCACGTACCCAGCTCAGAGCCGCATCGGCATGACGACGAATTTCACCGAGTTGTCGCCTGGCGCGCGTATCAGGCAACTCGAACCCGAATCAGTCAGCGACACATCGACAGTATCGACATCAACCGCCGCGAGGGCGTCCAGCAGGTAAGTGACATTGAAGCCGATTTCCATTTCAGTGCCGCTATAGCTCACCTCGATCTGATCTTCCGCTTCCTCCTGTTCAGGGTTATGCGCCTGGATGGTCAGGAGGTTCGCCCCGAAGCTAAGCCGTACGCCGCGGTATTTCTCGTTCGAAAGGATCGAAGTACGCTGCAAAGCCTGCCGCAGCACATCCCGGGCGGCGCTCATCGTGAAAGGCGGCTTGGCGGGTATAACACGGCCATATTCTGGGAACTTGCCATCAATAAGCTTCGAAGTGAAGCGAATGTCGCCGATCTGGGCCCTAACGTGATTAGAACCTATACTCAGCTCCAGCTCGCCCTCGCCACCGAGGATACGTTGCAGCTCCAGAATGCCTTTACGAGGCACTATGACCTGCTGACCATTCTGAGCGGCTTCCGCCAGTTCGGTCTCGGCCAGGGATAGGCGGTGGCCGTCGGTCGCGACCGCGCGCAGTGTCTTGCCGGAAGTTTCGAGCATCGTACCGTTGAGGTAATAGCGCACATCCTGCTGCGCCATGGCGAAATGCGTTTTTTCGATCAGGCGCCGGAAATGTTCGCAGCCGACACGAATCACCTGCTTGGCGTTGATTTCCTCGACCACCGGAAATTCACCCGCCGGCAGGCTGGAGAGCGTAAACCGGCTGCGCCCGGCCTTTACCACCACGCGCTCGGCTTCGCGCACCAGCGACACCGTCGCTTTATCAGGCAGGGTGCGCATGATCTCCAGTAATTTTCGGCCGGGCACCGTGACATCACCTGCTTGCTGCACCATCACGGTAGTCGCCGCCATGAGCTCCACTTCCAGATCGGTGCCGGTAACCGTAAGTTTATCGCCGCGCGCCACCAGCAATACGTTCGCAAGCACGGGCATGGTTTGCCGGCGTTCGACGACACCGATGACGCTCTGGAGCGGGGCGAGCAGGCTCTCACGCGACGCGGAGACTTTCATAGATTTAGATTCTTCTTAGGAGTTAAGACAGTAATGATTATTAGGCCTGTGAAGATCGGGGACAACCGCTTTCCGATGCCAATACGCCGAAATTTTCAGCCCCTCATGCCCGTTGACCTCGACCGCAACAGCCGGCGCTCCCTGTGGAGCAACTGTGTGCAAAAGACTCCACAATTTCACCCACAGGAAATACCCCACTATCCTGCCAGGGTTCTCAACAGGGCTGTGAAATCCTCCTGGATGCGCGGCTCGCTGTCGCGCAGTTCGCGAATGCGCTTGCAGGCGTGCATGACCGTGGTGTGATCCCGACCGCCGAAGGCGTCGCCGATTTCCGGCAGGCTGTGGGTGGTGAGTTCCTTGGCGAGTGCCATCGCCACCTGCCGCGGGCGTGCCACCGAACGGCTGCGGCGCTTGGAGAGCAGGTCGGCGATGCGCACTTTGTAGTAATCAGCGACCGTTTTCTGGATGTTCTCGACAGTCACCAACCGCGCCTGCAAGGTGAGCAGGTCCTTGAGCGCCTCGCGCGCGAATTCCAGTGTAATCGGGCGCCCGAGAAACCTGGCGTTGGCGATCACGCGGCGCAGTGCGCCCTCGAGTTCGCGCACGTTCGAGCGGATGCATTTCGCTATGAAAAAAGCCACTTCCTCGGGCAGCGCCACGCCCACGAGTTGCGCCTTGCCGAGCAGGATCGCGACGCAGGTTTCCAGATCCGGCGGCTCGATCGCGACCGTCAGGCCCCAGCCGAAGCGAGATTTCAGGCGCTCTTCCAGGCCATCGACTTCCTTCGGATAACGGTCGCAGGTGAGGATCACCTGATGCTGGCCTTCGATCAGCGCGTTGAAGGTGTGAAAAAATTCTTCCTGCGAACGATCCTTGCCGGCGAAGAACTGGATGTCGTCGATCAGCAGCGCGTGGAGCGAGCGGTAGGTGTTCTTGAACTCGTTGATGCTGTTGTGCTGGAGCGAGCGCACCATGTCGCTGACAAAACGCTCGGAGTGTACGTAGGCGATGCGCGCACCGGGATTGCGCTCGCGGATCAGGTGGCCGATCGCGTGCATCAGGTGCGTCTTGCCGAGGCCGACGCCGCCGTAGATGAACAGCGGGTTGTAGGCCGAGCCCGGATTTTCAGCCACCTGATGCGCAGCGGCCTTGGCGAAATGGTTGCTCTTGCCTTCGATGAAGCTGCCGAAGGTGAAGTTCGGGTTCAGCGGTACGCCGTGAAAAGCAGCGAGGCGCGTAGTCGGGGCGGCACCTGGCATGGCCGGCGCCACGCCGAGGGCAGGCGCGGCGCCCGCCGCCGTTTCGCGCGAACCAATTTCGATGGACACCGGCATGCCGCCATCGGCCAGCAGCAGGTTCTCGATGCGCGCGAGCAGGTTGCTGCGCACCCAGTCGACGACGAAGCGGTTGGGCGCCAGCAGCCGCAGTCCAAGGCTCCCCTCGATTGCCTGGAGCGGTTTGACCCAGGTGTTGAATTGCTGTTCCGGCAGCTCGTTTTCGAGTGCACCAACACAGCGGGACCACGTTGCGCTCAATCGGGCGGCTGCCTTTGGAGTGGTGGGCGGGGAAAAGGGGTCGAAGTCTATACCGATCCGCAGCCGGCCCGGAAGCGTTCGCGTATTGACATGCCGGCGCCCCGACCGTACCCTGCCCGCCCATTTTGCGGTCAATTTTCGGACCCCTTGAATCATGAAACGCACTTACCAGCCCAGCAAGGTCCGACGCGCGCGTACGCATGGCTTCCGCGCCCGCATGGCCACGAAGAATGGCCGCAAAGTGTTGGCCCGGCGACGCGCTAAGGGCCGTAAGCGGCTGATTCCGTAAGGAATTTTTACGCCCGGCCCGTCCAGCGACGGCCTGCCTACAGGTGACGCGCGGTTCCAGCGCGCCAAGCGCCTGTGCCGGCCCGGCGAATTCAAGGCTGCTTATGCCCAGGGGCGCCGCTTCGGGAACGATCTGCTTACGGCGACGGTCCGTCCCAATGAGCAAGCCGGCGCCCGGCTGGGGTTGTCGATCGCCGCACGGACCGTGGGGAATGCCGTCAGCCGTAACCGCCTGCGGCGGCTGATACGGGAGAGTTTTCGGCAGGAGCAGTCGAAGTTACCGCCGGTGGATATTGTGATCGGCGCGCGGACCGCGGCGCGCACGGCGGCAGCGGCGGCATTGCGTAGCGCTTTGCAGCGGATGTGGAAGCAGATCAACGAAGCATGGGCACAAAAATAATCCCGCTGATGATCCA
>JAYTXT010000177.1:0-10821 GCA_043742765.1 Gammaproteobacteria bacterium
TGCCCCTGCCACGGGTCGCGCTTCGACATGGCCGGGCGCGTGTTCAACGGTTCGCCGGCCTCGGCCAACCTGCGCATCCCGCCCTACCGCTTCCCGACCGACAATACGCTGCTCATTGGCGAGGATGAGTTAGTGGCCCAAGGAGCGGCGTGATGGCGAGCAACGACGCAGAGTTCAAGCCCGGCTTGTGGGGTTGGCTGAACAAGCGCCTGCCGGTCGAGCAGTTCATGCGCTCGCAACTGCTCGAGTACTACGCGCCGAAGAATTTCAACATCTGGTACTTCTTCGGCTCGTTGGCGCTGCTGGCGCTGGTGATGCAGCTGTTCACCGGCATCTTCCTCACCATGTTCTACAAGGTGGGCGAAACCACTTCGTTCGACTCGGTCGAATTCATCATGCGCGAGGTCGATTACGGCTGGCTGATCCGCTACCTGCATACGATCGGCGCTTCCGCCTTCTTCATCGTCGTCTATCTGCACATGTATCGCGCGATCATGTACGGTTCGTACAAGGCGCCGCGCGAGCTGCTGTGGCTGTTCGGCACGTTCATTTACCTGGCGTTGATGGCCGAAGCCTTCATGGGCTACGTGCTGCCCTGGGGCAACATGTCGTATTGGGCGGCCACCGTGATCATCAATCTCTTCAGTACCATCCCGGTGATTGGCCCGGGGCTGGTGGAATGGATCCGCGGCGACTACGGGGTCGCGGATGCCACTCTTAACCGCTTCTTTTCGCTGCATGTGGTGGCGATTCCCCTGGTGTTGCTGCTACTGGTAGCGCTGCACCTGGTGGCGTTGCGCCAGACCGGCTCGAACAACCCGGATGGCATCGAGATCAAGGAGCGCCGCGGGAGCGACGGCAAGCCGCTCGACGGCATTCCGTTCCATCCCTACTACACGGTGAAGGACGTCGTTGGCGTTGGCGTGTTCCTGACGCTGTTCGCGGTGGTGGTGTTCTTCGTGCCGACATTCGGGGGCCTCTTCATGGAAGAGGCGAATTTCGAGCCGGCCAATCCGCTCTCGACCCCGGAGCCGATCGCGCCGTCGTGGTATTTCACGCCGTACTACGCGATTCTGCGCGCGGTACCCAACCAACGACTCGGCGCGCTGCTGCTGCTGCTGGCAGTGCTGGCGTTCTTCTTCCTGCCCTGGCTCGACCGCTCGCCGGTCAAGTCGGTGCGCTACCGCGGCTGGTGGTTTCGCGGCTTCCTGGCTGTGTTCACGGTGTCATTTCTGACGTTGATGTACCTGGGACTGAAGCCGGCGACCGGAGGCTACGTGACGGCGGCACGCATCTCGACCATCGGCTACTTCGCTTTCTTCCTGTTGATGCCCTGGTATTCACGCTGGGATCGCGTCAAGCCTGTGCCTGAGAGAGTCAGCTTCCATGCGTAAGTCAGTCCTGCTGTTCGCTGCGCTCCTGATCACGCCACTGGTTTGCCTGGCCGAAACCCAGGCTGAAGGCGAGGGCGCCGGCGTGCCGCTCGACTGGCAGCACTGGCAGGCCGGGAACGAGGTCAAGGACATCGCCTCGCTGCAGCGCGGCGCGCGCAATTTCTTCAATTACTGCGCCGGCTGTCATTCGCTGAAATACCTGCGCTACTCGCGCCTGGCCGCCGACCTGAAGATTCCCACCGCGCAGCTCAAAGCCTACCTGCTGCCCGAGGACGCCACTCCGGCCGACTACGTCAAGGCCAGCATGTCGCCAGAGGATGCGGCGACCTGGTTTGGTACGCCGCCGCCAGACCTGTCGCTGATCGCGCGCTCGCGCGGCCCCGACCGGAACTTCCAGTTCCTGAAAACGTTCTATACCGATGCGTCGCGCCCGACACGCAGCAATAACCTGCTGGTGAGCAACGCGGCGATGCCCGCGGTGCTGTCCGATCTCGAGGGCGTTAAGGAGGCCGTGTTCCGCAACGTCGAGGTCACGGTCGATGGCAAGGCGACTACCGAAAAGCGCTTCGATCATTTCGTCACCGTGGTTCCCGGGCAGATGACCGCGGCACAGTTCGACGGCTTCGTGCGCGACACTGTCAATTTCCTTGACTACGCCGGTGAGCCGGCGCAGGCCGCGCGGCGCAGTATCGGCGTTTGGGTGGTGCTGTTCCTGTTGGCATTCACCTGGATCGCGTGGTTGCTCAAGCAGGAATATTGGAAAGACATCCATTGACGCGGCGGGCGCTTCCAGCGCGCGGTGCCGGCGGCAGGAGCGCGTAGATGGCGAGCCGGCGGTCGGTCATGACACTGTTCTCGGCTCCCGAGGAGCCGCAGAGTCACCGCGTGCGGATCGTGCTGGCCGAGAAGGCCAGCGAGATTGACATCATCAGCGTGGTGCCCGGACGCTACCCCGAGGATCTCCTCGACCTCAATCCCTACCGGAGCCTGCCCACGCTTGTCGATCGCGACCTGGTGCTGTACGACGCCCGCGTGATCATCGACTATCTCGACGAGCGCTTTCCGCATCCGCCGCTGATGCCGGTCGACCCGGTGCTGCGCGCGCAGTTTCGCCTCGCCATGTATCGCGTCGAGCGCGACTGGTACGGACTCGCCGAGCAGATCGAGCGCGAGAGCGATCGCAAGAACCAGGCGCGGCTCAAGAAGGAGCTGCGCGACGCCATGCTGCAGAGCGCGGAGCTGTTCAAGATCAAGCCGTATTTTCTCAGCGACGAATTCTCGGTGGTCGACGCGACCATCGCGCCGATAATCTGGCGCATGCGTCGCTATGAGATTGAGCTGCCGCCGCAGGCGCAGGCGATGCAGAAGTACGCGGCGATGATTCTCGCCCGGCCTTCGGTGCGCGCCAGCCTGTCCGAAGCCGAAATCGAGATGGGCGTCATCTGATGGCGGCCACCGGCGACGCCGGCGCCGGCTCCGGCCCGTCGCGCCGGCCGTACCTGCTGCGCGCCATGCACGAATGGATGGGGGATGCGGGCTTCACGCCGCACCTCATCGTCGACGCCGGACGCGCTGGCGTCGAGGTGCCGAGCGCCTACGTCAAGGACGGCAAGATCGTGCTCAACGTCTCAGTGAACGCCACCCAGCGGCTGCAGCTGCTCAATCACGCGATCGAATTCGACGCCCGCTTTTCCGGCGTCGTACACCACGTGCATGTGCCGATGTGCGCGGTGCTCGGCATCTACGCGCGCGAAACCGGCGAGGGCATGGTGTTCAACGAAGCCGAGCCTGATGCTCCGCCGCCGGCCGACGCTGGCGCACCGGCCGCTCCGGCCAAGGGCGAGATGCGACGGGCGAAGCTGACGGTGGTGAAGTAGTACGCCGGCCGCGCCGGCCATTGCATTGCAGTCGGGTTCCAGATACCGGAGAGTTGCGGTGAAAAACGGCCTGATCTGCGTCTGCTCCATGATTTTTGTAAACCTGGCGCTTGCTGCAAGCGCAGGTCCACAGGATGCCAGTGCAGCGTCTGCGACCGCCGCGGCCAAGCCAGCTGAGCAACTGCCCGTGGCCGCCTTCGGACAGCTGCCATTCGTGGAGCGCGCCGAGATTTCCCCGGACGGGACGCATTGGGCCGGGCTCCTGGGAATCGGCGGCTTCCAGGTCGTGGCGATCCTCAATCTGTTCGACAAGAAGGAAAAGATCGTTCGCATGAGCGTGCCCGATGGCACGCAGGTTCATTGGCTCCGGTGGGTCAACGCGGACAACGTGATCGTCGGCGTCGACGCTCTGCAGGCCATAGAAGCCAGTGACTGGTATATCTCGCGCACCATTGCCCTGAATCGAATCAGCGGCAAACTGACACCGCTGCTGTGGGATCTGGGCGGCCAGAACGCCGGCGAAGTGCTCTGGTGGCCGCATGGCAACAGCAACGAGGTGCTTATCTCCGGGCAGAATTCGATCTACGATCGTGAAGACTGGTGGCCCGCGGTGTACCAGGTGAATGTCACCAACGGGCATCAACGCATCGTCGTGCAGCCCCGCGCAGGAGTTGCCGATTGGGCAGCGGACGGCGATGGCACGGTGCGCGTCGGCGTCGGCTATGACGATTCCAGGCTCACCTCGCGCCTGGTCTATCGCCCGGCCGGGAGTCGTACGAGTTTTCATACCGTGGATCGGGCCGACGCCCGCAAGGGCGAGAGCCTGCTGCCGCCCTTTATGTTCCTGCCCGGCGGCGATCATGCCCTGGTGATCCACGACAATGAGCGTGGGAATTCCGCGATCTATGAAATTGACCTGGCCACGCAGACGGAGGTCCGCGTCGTGTACACGCCGGCTGCCGGCGAGGTGGAGGCGCCGGTCGTTTCGGCAGACGGCGCGACGTTGTTGGGAGCTGTCGACACTTCATTGCGTAGCGGAGTCCACTGGTTCGACGAAAAACTCGCCGAGCTGCAGGCCGCGTTCGACAAGGCGGTGCCCAACGCACGCACCAGCATCGAGAGCATGAGCAGCGACCGCACGGCCATGCTGGTACGGATCAGCGACGCGGACATGCCGGGCGCCGTCTATTACTACGCCGTCAACGACGGCGTGTTGCGAAAACTCGCGTCCATCAATGAACTGATAGGTACCCGCAGGCTGGCGCCGGTCAAGGTTGTTGCCTACCAGGCGCGGGACGGCCTGGAGATCGAGGGCCTGCTGACGCTGCCGGTGGGACGCGATCCGCACAAGCTCCCGTTTATCGTCATGCCGCACGGCGGGCCCTGGGCGCGGGACGAGCTCGGTTACGATTACTGGGCGCAGTTCCTGGCCAATCGCGGTTACGGTGTACTGCAGCCCAATTTTCGCGGTTCAACCGGATATGGAACCGCGTTTCTCAAGCAAGGAGAAGGGCAGCTCGGCCTGGCCATGCAGGATGACGTGACCGACGCCGTCCGGTGGGCCGTGGCCCAGGGCCTGGCGGACCCCGCTCGGGTCTGCATCGTCGGGGCGTCGTACGGCGGGTATGCCGCGATGTGGGGCATCGTCAAGGATCCGGATCAATACCGCTGCGCCATTTCGATAGCCGGTGTTTCCAGCCTGCGGCGCGAAGTAAATGACTTCGCCAATGCGGCGCACGGGCACAAGTACCGCGAGGACTGGAAACGCATGGCGCCGGATTTCGATGCGGTCTCCCCGATCAAGGCGGTCGAGCGCATCAGGACGCCGCTGTTGCTGATCCACGGCAAGAAGGACATTACCGTCTCGCACCTGCAGTCGCTCAAAATGTACGATCGTATGCGCAAGGCCGGCAAGAGCGTCGAGTTCGTGTCACTGCCGCTCGCCGATCATTACTACACACGTCAGGTCGACCGCATTGCCCTGCTGACGGCGATGGAAGATTTTCTCGCGAAGTACAACCCCGCCGACTGACCATGCCCCGCGCCAGACGTGTTGATGATGCACAGTCTGCGCGTGCGCTCCGTCAAGGGTGAGATGCGGCCAGCGCAGCTGACGGTGGTGAAGCAGTTCAGCCCGCTGCAGCTCGCAGTGCCCGGGTCGCCGCCCATGAAGCACCCATGACATTCAACAGCAGCCGGCCGGCAGTGATGCAGGTGAGGCGGTTCGCGAAGTCGAAGCTGGGCGCCACTTCGACCAGATCCATGCCGACGATCCGGTTGCTGCGGGCGATGGCGCGCAGCAGCGGCGCCACCTGCCGGAACAGCAACCCGCCCGGGGCCGGGCCCATCACGCCGGGCATCTCGGTCGGATCCAGTCCGTCGGCGTCCACCGTGACATAGACATTGGCGCCCGCCGGAATCGTCGCCAGCACCGGTGCGGCACCGTGAGCGTGAAATTCCTCCGCCGTGAAGATGTGCGAACCGTAGGCCCGCGCCGCTTCGAGCTCGGGTCGGCGCGCACTGCCCGTGGCGCGAAACCCGACCTGCGTCATGCCCGATACATAAGACTTTGTGCTTGCCCAGCGCAGCGGGCTGCTGTAGCCCCGGCGCACGCCGCGCACTTCCTCGCGCCAGTCGAGGTGCGCATCGATGTGGAAGACGTGGACGGATTCGCCCAGGACGTCCATCGCATCGAGCACTGGAATCGTGACGCCGTGGTCGCCGCCGAGCACGAATACCTGGGCGCCACAGCGCCACAGCGTCCGGATCGCCGCGCTGACCCGCTGTGCGTACTCGTCATAGCTGCCGTCGGTCCAGGCAAGATTGCCGCAATCGATGCAGCGTGCGGGCAGCAGGGTCGCCAGTTCGGCTCCCAGGTCGAAATCCCAGTGGTCGCGCCCATCGCAAAACTGGGCGGAGGCAAGGCGGATCGCATCGGGTGCGCTGGCCTGGTCGTTGGGCCTGGGATCTCCCGAATAGGGCTCGCTGTGCTCAATGCCGATCACCGCGAGCTCGGCATGCCATCGGGCCGGATCGGTCACGATGGGCCAATCGAGAAACGCGCGCGCCGGCGCTGCTGTGGGAGCACCTTCGTTCATTTCAAATCCTTCGGCTTCATGCCGTCGCGATCAACATCCACCCAGAGCCATAGCGACGCGGCGGCCACTGACAACGCCGCGCCGGTGCCAAATACCCAACCCCAGCTGTGTTGTGCCGAGAGCGCCGCGATGATGGGCGTTGCAACAATACCGCCGAGGTTGCCGCCGGTGTTCAACACTGCCGTTGCCGCCATGGAATCCGCCGGCGCAGCGCGCATCGTCGCGGCCCAGAACGGGCCTTCCGTTATCTCCACGCAGGCAAAGGCGAGACACAGTGCGGCAACCGCCCAGTCGAGGTCCCGGGCAGAAACCGTCACATAGAGGAAAACCGCGGCCAGCGGCAGTGATAGCAGGGGCAGGAGCCGCCGACCCTGCCGCTCGCCAAACCGGCGCGCCAGTGCATCGCTCAGAGCGCCCCCAGCGGCCGCGGCGACCGCCGCCACCAGGAACGGCAGGCTTGCCAGCCAGCCGCTCTCGAGCGTCGAGACATGCCGTTCCTGCACCAGATACAGGAAGCACCAGAAGGTGACCAGGTAGAAGACGTAATTGGTCAGAAAATAGGAGATCGTGATCAGCAGTATCGGCCGGTTGCGCGCGAGTTGCAGCGCGCGCCGCAACGTCAGGGGCGACACCGGCTGCGCCAGCTGTTCGGGGGACAGTTCGGCCAGTTCGGCGGGCGATACCCGCGGATGACTGGCCGCGCGATCGCTGGCATACCACTGCCATAAGGCGACCAGGATGAGCGAGGGCACGCTGGTAGCGAGCAGCGCTGCCTGCCAGCCGTAGCGGCCCATCAGCGTGGCCACGAGCGGTGGCGTTGCGGCGGCACCGAGCCAGATGCCGGTCACCAATAGCCCCTGCGCGAGTCCCCAGGCACCGGGCGGAAACCACTGTTCGATCGAGCCGGATGCCACCGGGAACAGGGCCGATTGGGCCACACCGAGAATAAACCGCGAAGCGAGCAGGAGGAGAACCAGCGCCGCGCCGGCCGTGATCGCGGGCGCCAGCGCCGTGGCGCAGGTCGCCAGCACCGTGAGCACACCCACAGCGCTCAGCGCGAGGCGAGCGCCAATCCATTGTCCTACGAGTGCGCCTGGCAACTGGAAGGCGGCGTAGCCGATCAGGAAGGCCGTCAGCAGCCAGCCGACCTGGACCTGGCTCAATCCCAGTTCCGGCATGATCCGTTCCGCAGCGATGGCGACACTGGTCCGCTGTACGTATCCTGTAAAGGCGGAAGCAATGATCAGCGTCAGAATCCACCAGCGAACGCGCACCACGCACCTATCGGGAAACTATGGTTGACGCCGAGTTTACGGCAAATACGGCGTTCAGCAGGCGTCGAACGCTCCGCGCAGCCATTCGATCGGTGCGTCGTCCGCGGATACCAGCAGCGCGTCGAAGCGGATCGGCAATCGCTGCAACGAGGGGTAGCGCGCCAGCAGGTGGCGTGTGGCGAATACGATACGACGCTGCTTGGCGCGGGTGATGCTGGCTGCCGCGCCGCCAAATTGTGTCGACGCACGGAGCCGCACCTCCGCCACCACCAGCGTGGCGCCGTCCCGGGCAACAATGTCGAGTTCGCCGCGGCGACACAGATAATTGCGGTGGAGCAGGACCAGGCCCGCGGCGCGCAGGTGCTGCGCCGCGCGTTCTTCGGCGCCGCGGCCGATCTGCGCTCGGTCGATGCGCGCCGTGCCTGGCACTGCGTGCACGCCAGCGTCTAGTTGCCGCCGCTGCCCGCGGCGGCGCCGACCAGCAGTTGTGGCACGCCAGCGCGCGTGATGCGTGCCCAGGCCGGCGCACGATGCACGCGCCCATCGGCCCCCAGGCTCAGCTCACCGGTGAGACCGGCGACGCGCACGCGGGCGTTGTCATGACCCGCCGCAGCGATCGACAGTGCGAGCTGGCAGGCGTCGTAGCCAAAGGCATAGAGGCCGGACTGCCAGGCGGTGCTGTCGCCCGCGGCGGCGGCCACCGTGTCGCGCACCAGCGCAGCGGGGCCGCTGTTGGGCACGACCCAGGGCATAGCGGGCACGATCAGGCCGTCAAGGTCCTGGTTGGCGACGCCGCCGTCGGCGGCATAGGCATCGCTGGTCGCGTAGACCGGCACGTTGCCGGCGTACTGGAAGCGTAGCTGTGGGCGCAGCAGCCGCGCGGGCCCGGCCTGGGCGGGCGCGAAAATGAAATCGAGATCCGCGCGACTGCGCGGCTCGAATTCGAGTTTCTGGCCAAGCACGGCCTGGAGCCGGAGTCGTCGCGCAATGCTCTGGTCGGTGGCGAGCACTGCGCGGATCGGCACGCCGTAGTCATGCTCTGCCGGGTCGTAGAAGCCTTGCGCCAGCAGCGTCCCGCCGCCGGCGAGCAGCTCCTGCGAGAAAGCCGCCAGCACGCGTGTGCCCCAGTCGCCGGTAGGGCCGAGGGCCACGCCGCGTTTCTGGCCTCCGGCCAGTATGCGGCGGGCGACCTCGCGTGCATCTTCTTCGGGGGAGAGCGCGAACTGGTACATGCCGTAGGCAGCGCTGCGGCCGGAGCTGAGGAAATTCAAAGCCAGTAGCGGCACGCTGGACCAGGCGCTGGCGGCGATGTCGACTTCCTGGCGCGTGAGCGGGCCGACGATGAAGTCGCTCCCGTCGGCATGCGCCTGGCGCAGCGCTTCGTCCACGCTGATCACGCCAGTGTCGTAAACCTGTATCTGGGGGCGCGTGTCGGGCGGGAGCTGCTGCCAGGCGTAATTGAACCCGGCCCGGACGGTGGCCGCGTAACCGGCGGCCTGGCCGCTTAGCGGCAACAGCAGCGCGAGTTTGTGGAGCTGCGCCGCTATCGGCAGTTGTGAGGCGACCGCAGTCGCCAGCAATTCCGAGGCGGGATGGCCGGAGTACATGGCCCGCCAGCGGCCAGCCGCGACCGCGCCACTGATGGATGCGCCGGTCCCGGAGCTGGCCATGGCCCCCAGGTCCAGCCAGCCACGCACGGTGGGATCCTGGCTGGCTCCGGGTTCGAGTTTCACGCCCTGCTCGCGCGCCGCGCGCAGCAGCGAGAGCAGTTCCTCGCGCAGCGCGCTGCGCTCACTGGCAGCGCTGGCCAGGCGCTCGGCGCCCATTTCCGCGCGCACCCCGTCAACGGGCCGCGCAGCGGCCAGCGCGATGCGCATGCGGCTCGCTAAGTACTGCGGCGCGATGGGTGTGCCGGTGGGTTCAGGAATGGCACTCATCTTCTGCCACGCCTGCTGGGCGCGGCCGTTAGCGAGCTCGAGGTCGGCCTCGAGCACCTGGCGCTCGATGAGCTGCGCTGGCGTCAGCACGGCAGTGATGGCGTCTAACGCACGCGCGGCCTCGGCCCCGCGCCCCGCCTGCAGCCAGGCCCGCGCTGCCTGCAGCTGCAGCGCAGGGCGGGCCGCCGGATCCGCCCGGCGCGCGGATTTCTCAAGTGCCGCCGCCTTCCTGCCCTGGGCGGCCACTTCGGCGGGCGCCGTGGCCGGCGCACCTGTGGTCGCCGGCGCTGGAAAGGTGGCCGGCGGGAAGCTCGCGCAGCCAGCCATTGCGGTGAGCGCGCTGGCGGCGGCGAGCGCAGCCCAGCAGCGGAATGAGTCGTGCCGTGTTTGCATGTGTAGCACCGCGCCCTGCAAGCTAGGCGTACGTGGGGAAGCGGGAGATTATAGTGGCTGGCGGCACGGGAAGGCTGGATGTCATTGCGACGCCAATTGGCAACATTGGCGACTTGAGTCCGCGCGCAATCGCGAGTCTCGGCGCTGCCGACCTGGTGCTGGCCGAGGATACGCGGCGCACCGCGACGCTGCTCGGCGCCTGCGGGATTTCCCGACCACTGCTCTCACTCCATGACCACAACGAGGGCAGCCGCGTCGAAGCGCTGCTCCAGCGGCTGCGGCAGGGCGCAGTGCTGGCGCTGGTAAGCGACGCCGGCACGCCGCTCCTGTCCGATCCCGGATTCCTGCTGGTGCGCGCGGTGGCGGCGGCGGGCTTCGAAGTGCGCAGCATTGCCGGTCCTTCGGCGGTGACCGCGGCGCTGGCGGTCGCCGGACTCCCCACCGATCGCTTCGTGTTCGAGGGTTTCCTGCCCGCGCGTCCCGGTGAGCGAGCGGCTGCGCTCGCGCGCCTCGCGCAGGAGCCGCGCACGCTGGTGCTGTTCGAGGCTCCGCATCGCATCGCGGAAACACTGCAACAACTGGCCGACGCGTTCGGTTCCGGGCGCGCCGCGGTCGTGGCCCGCGAACTCACCAAGCTGCATGAGAGTCTCTATCGCGGCACGCTCACGGAGCTGGCGCGGCTGGCTGCACAGGACGCCGACATGGCGCGCGGGGAGATCACGCTGGTCATTGCCGGCGCCCCGGAAGTGGCCGGAGGCGATGCGGCGCTGCTCGCTCGGGCCCTGCCGCTGCTGCTGAAAAGCCTGCCCCCGGCACGGGCGGCGGCCATCGCCGCGCAGCTGAGCGGT
>JAYTXT010000178.1:0-3392 GCA_043742765.1 Gammaproteobacteria bacterium
TGGGCCGGCACTGGGCCGCCGCGTCCCCCGCCCAGCGCCAGCGCTTCGTGGACGGTTTTTATCACTCGCTGCTCAGCAACTACGGCGCAGCGCTCCTCAATTTCACCGGCGACCGTCTCAAGGTACTGCCCTACAAGGGCGACCCAGCGGCGAGCAACGCCACGGTGCGCACGCAGGTGCGCAAGAACGACGGCACCCTGGTGGCGGTGAACTACAGCCTGCGCCGCACTGCCAAGGGTTGGATGGCCTGGGACGTTGCTATCGAAGGCATCAGCTACGTGAAGAGCTTCCGCGATGACTTCAGCGCGGAGATCGAGACGCGCGGTGTGGATGCGTTGATCGCCAGGCTCGAAAAACAGGGCGGCGGAAACAAATGACTGCCTCCGGTGTCTTGCGAGACGAGGGTAACGGGCGCTATAGCCTCGCCGGAGTTCTCGTCCTGGGCACCGTCGCGGCGCTGCGCGAGCGCGGCCTGCGCGCCTTCGGCGGCAGTACCGGCGCCATTGAGGTCGATCTGGGCGCCGTCGAACGCGCCGACAGCGGCGCGCTGGCACTGCTGGTCGACTGGTTGGCGTGGGCGCGCGCGGCCGGGCGCGGGATGAAATTCACGGCGCTCCCGGCCACGCTGCTGGCGCTGGCGCGGCTCAGTGACGTGGAGGATCTGCTGACGGGACGCTAGCTTCCGGCGGGGGCTGCGGGTCGAGCGGCGCATCGGCGTCCGCGTCGGCCGGGGATTCGTCAACTTCGCCATCACGCACCTGGTATTGGCGCCGCTGCAGCCAGGCGCTGCGCACAAAGGCGTAGGGGTCATAGGTGCGTTCGAGCACCGCGTCCGCATCCATGAGGCCAGCGCGTTTTTCAAGTTTCTCGGTCGTCCACAGCCCCGAGCGCAGGTACGGGTCCTGCAGGTAGCGGCGGCCGTTCGCATATTCGTCGGCGAGTTTCGCTGGTGCGTCGCGCAAACTCGACGGGCCCAGCAGTGGGATCATCAGGTAAGGTCCGGACGGAACGCCCCACTTGCCCAGCGTCTGACCGAAGTCCTCGTTGTGGCGTTCGAGGCCGGCGTGCGTCGCCGGATCGAAGAAACCCAAACCGAAGATGCTGTTGAAGAGCAGGCGCACGAGGTCCTGCGCACCATCACCGAGCTTGCCCTGCAGGACGTCGTTGACGATGGTCACCGGATACTCGAGGTTGCCGACGAAGTTGCCCAGGCCCTGGCGCACCGGGGGCGGTACCGTCGCCTTCCAGGCGCTGGCGGCCGGCCGGAAAACCGCGCGATCCACCGCGCTATTAAAGTGGAAAACGCCGCGATTGACGCGCTCCAGCGGGTCGTGCGGGTCGCGCCGGCCGGCGGGCAGCGTGGCGCAGCCGGTCAAGATGAATAGCGCGGCCGTGGCCGCGGCGAGAGCCCGGAATTTCATGGGCCGATTCTACCAACAGCGCCAGAGCAGTGCGGTTCTAAGGTCATTGCGCATCGGTGCGCGACCGGCGCTGTTCACGCATCCACTCGCGGATCTCATCGAGCCGCGCGCGGAAACGCTGGCGTTGCACGGAGGTGAGATTGGGCGAGGCGAGCGCCAGTTCGAGTTGTTGGTTGGCCAGCGGCAGGTCGCCGTTGCTGATGTGGTATTCAGACATGTAATAGGAGGCGTCGCCGGTGTCGCCGGCGGCGCTGGCCGCGAGCGCGGTCAGGCGGATCTGCTCGGGCGTCGGTTGCGTATTGTTGAAAACGTCCAGCAGCAGCAGATGGGCCGCCCTGGCGTTTCCGGTCTGCATCAGGGTGTCGGCGTAGCGCACGGCCAGCGGCACATTGCGCGGGAACAGCGCCATGGCGCGCTCGAAATTGGCGAGTGCTGCCGCCGACTGGTGATCGGCCTGCAGGGCCTGGCCGAGCGCCGCGTACAGCGCGGTGATCTGTGGGTAAATCAGCAGCAGATCCCGCAACGTGTTGGCCGCGGCCGCGGCCTGGCCACCGCGCGTCTGCGCCAGCGCCTCGCCGTAGCGTTCCGGATCGCTGAGCGGGCGGCGATCGCGCAGCTGCGCGTAATAGACCGTCATGTCTTTGTCGCTCGACGCCACCAGCACCCGTAGGCGCTCGCGCATCCACGGGAACAGGATCGACTCGTTGATCGTGATCTTGGCGTACTGAGCGGCGCGGGTGCGGGCCTCGGCGATGCGGTCGCGCGTCACCGGATGGCTGCGCAGCATGTCGAGCGGCCCGGCGGTTTCCGCCAGGCCCTCGCGCCGACCCATCGATTCAAAGAAATTGGCCATCGCCAGGGTGTTGAAGCCGGCGCCGGCGAGCAGGCCGATGCCGACCCGGTCGGCTTCCTGCTCCTCGCCGCGCGTGAAGTTCATGCTCTGCTGCAGGGCGATACCCTGACTCATGGCAATAGCGCCCTCAATCGCCTGGCCACCGGCACCGCTGGCCGCGCCTATCAATACCGCTGCCAACATGGCCGCGGTAGTACCAAGTGACATGCGGCTCTGCGCGAGGATCGAGCGCGCGATGTGGCGCTGGCGCACGTGGGCGGTTTCGTGCCCCAGCACGCCGGCCAGGTCCGATTCGGTCTCGGTGAGCAGGATCAGCCCGGCGTTTACGCAGATGAAACCACCGTAGGTGGCGAAAGCGTTGATCTCGGTCGAGCGGATGACGAAGTACTGGAAATTCTGGTCGTCGTCGCGGGCCTGCGCGGCAAGACGGGAGCCCAGGTGCTGGATGTAGTCGGTGAGTTCCGGATCCTCGAGGATCAGATCCTGGCCGCGCAGTTGGCGCATCGCCATGAGGCCGATCTGGTATTCGTCGCTCTTGCTGAGTACCGCGTTTTCAGGTGAGCCCATGTCCGGGAGCTGGCTCGCCACCGCACCCGGATCATTCACCGCCAGCGCGGCCGTGGCCAGACACAGGCCGACCAGCGTGGCGGCGAGCGCGCGCGGCAGGCGGGAGCGGGGCTCTATGGTGTCTGGCATTCGCGTTTCGACCAGGTGGTGGCCGCAGGGTTCCTTACAATTGTTCGGAAGCAAAGTCGGCCAGCCGTGAGCGTTCGCCCCGCAGCAAGGTGATGTGGCCCGCATACTGCCAGCCACGGAAACGATTGACGACGTAGGTCAGGCCCGAGGTCGTTTCCGTCAGGTAGGGGGTGTCGATCTGCGCGATGTTGCCGAGCGCGATCAATTTACTGCCAGGTCCGGCGCGCGTGATCAGTGCCTTCAGCTGCTTGGGCGTGAGGTTCTGCGCTTCGTCGACGATGATGAAGCGGTTGAGGAAGGTGCGGCCGCGCATGAAATTCATCGAGCGGATCTTGATGCGGTTGCGCAGCAGGTCGTTGGTGGCCGCGCGTCCCCAGGCGCCGCCTTCCTCGCTGCGGGTCAGCACCTCGAGGTTGTCCATG
>JAYTXT010000179.1:0-7016 GCA_043742765.1 Gammaproteobacteria bacterium
GTCGAGCGGCTCCGCGGCATTACGGGCGTGCTGTCAGCGCGCCTGGTGCGCGAGCAGGTCTAGGAAGCTTTCGGGGTAGTCATGGCAGCAAAGCGCGGCAAGCGGAGCGGGGGCAAGCCAGGGGGGGTGCCGCTGACGGCCATCCGCGCCGAGATCGACTCGCTCGATGAGCAGTTGCAGACCCTGATCAACCGCCGTGCGCTGCTGGCCCAGCAGGTCGGCATTTCCAAGCACGCCGACGGCCACACGGTCGATTTCTACCGCCCGGAGCGTGAAGCCCAGGTGCTGCGCGCCGCGCTGGAGCGCAACCGCGGACCGCTGCGCGATGAAGAGATCGCCCGGCTGTTCCGCGAGATCATGTCAGCGTGCCTCGCGCAGCAGGAACCGCTCAAGGTGGCGTTCCTCGGACCCGAGGGCACCTATACGCAGGCGGCGGTGTACAAGCATTTCGGTCATTCGGTGCGCGCGCTGGCGCTGGCGACCAGCGACGAGGTGTTCCACGAGGTCGAGGCGGGCAACGCCGATTTTGGCGTGGTCGCCGTGGAGAATTCCGCCGAGGGCACCGTCACGCACACGCTCGATCGCATGGTCAGCAGTCCGCTGCACATTTGCGGCGAGGTCGAACTGCGCATTCATCACTGCCTGATGGGCAGAATGGAAACCCTCGCCGAGGTCGCACGCATCTGCGCGCACGCGCAGGCCCTGGCACAGTGCCGCGGCTGGCTCGACGAACATCTGCCCGGGGCCGAGCGCGTGGCAGTCAGCAGCAATGCGGAGGGCGCGCGCCGGGCGCGCGATGAGCTCGGCACCGCGGCGATCGCCGGCGATACCGCCGCCGAGGTCTACAACCTGCGGCTCCTGTACCGCGAGATCGAGGATCATGCCGACAACACCACGCGCTTCCTGGTGATCGGCCGCAAGCTTCTCGAGCCCAGTGGCAGCGATAAGACCACGCTGCTGGTGTCGACCAGCAGCACCGCGGCACCTGGCGCGCTGCACCGGCTGCTCGAGCCGTTGGCCGCGAACCGCATCAGCATGACTCGCATCGAGTCCCGGCCCTCACGCCGCGGCAAGTGGCAATACGTGTTCTTCATCGACATCGAAGGGCACGCCAGCGACGCGCCGGTGGCGCGTGCGCTCAAGAGCCTGAAGTCGCGCGCATCGCTGTTCCGGGTCATCGGCTCATATCCGCGTTCGGTCCTGTGAGGTGAGCGCGGGCGACAAGGACGCGGAGGCCCACCCAGGAAGGCTCGCCTCGCCGGCGGTGCGTTCACTCTCGCCCTATGCGCCGGGCAAGCCGATCAGCGAGCTCGAGCGCGAGTACGGCCTCGCCGGCATCATCAAGCTGGCCTCGAACGAGAATCCCTACGGACCGAGCCCGCGCGCGCTCGCGGCCATGCGCGCCGCGCTCGACGAGGTCTGGCTCTACCCGGACGGCAGCGCCCATGATCTCAAGGCTGCGCTGGCTGCGCACCTCGAAGTGCCGGCCCAATGCCTGACCCTCGGCAACGGTTCGAACGAACTTCTGGTGATGCTGGCGGAAACCTTCCTGACCGCACAGTGCAGCGCGGTGTGCTCGCAATATGGGTTCGCCATCTACCCACTCGCTATCCGCGCCACCGGCGCGCGCTGCATCGAGACGCCTGCCAACCCGCCCGACCGCGCGATGCCCTACGGGCACGATCTGGCGGCACTGGCGAGTGCGATCGGCGCCGACACCCGGCTGGTGTTCATCGCCAATCCCAACAATCCCACCGGGACCTGGGTGGACCACGACCAGCTGCGCTCGTTCATCGACGCGGCCCCCGCACATACCCTAATCGTACTCGACGAGGCCTACCTGGAATTCGCGGCCCTGAGCGGCTGCGGAAACGGGCTACCCTGGCTCCGCGAACGGCCCAACCTGGTCGTGGTGCGCACGTTTTCCAAGGCCTATGGCCTGGCCGGCGTGCGCGTGGCCTACGCCGTGTCGCACCCCGAAGTGGCCGAGGCCCTCAACCGCTACCGACCGGCCTTTAATGTCAGCAGTGTGGCGCAGGCGGGCGCCATCGCCGCACTCGCCGACCAGGCGCACGTCGCGGACGCCGCGCGCCGCATCGTGGCGGAGCGTGAGCGGATGGCGGCGGCGCTGCGGGCCATGGGCCTGGCCTGCGCGCCATCGGCCGGCAATTTCCTGATGGTGAACGTGGGCCCGGGCGCGGCGCAGATCTACGAGCAGCTGCTGCGCGGCGGCGTCATCGTACGGCCGCTCCGCGGCTATGGCCTGACGCAGCAGCTGCGTATTTCAGTCGGTTTGCCACAGCAGAATGAGCGCCTGCTCTCACTCCTGTCGACGGTGCTGCGCGCGCCATGAGCGGCGGCGCCATTCAGCGCTATCGTGTCGCGCCGGTGACGCGGGTGGGCGGCGCCCTCAACGTGCCCGGTGACAAATCGATCTCGCATCGGGCACTGATGCTCGGCGGCATCGCCGACGGGCAGACCCGGGTCAGTGGTTTTCTCGACAGTGGCGACTGCCTCGCCACCATGGCGGCGCTCCGTGCGCTCGGCGTGCACATCACACAATCGCTCGGCGACGAAGTGATCATCACCGGCGCAGGCAACGCTGGCCTCCGTGCGAGTCTTGCTCCGCTCGACATGGGCAATGCCGGCACGGCGATGCGTCTGTCCATGGGATTGCTGTGCGGCCGGAATTTTTCGAGCACGCTGATCGGCGACGCCTCGCTGATGCAGCGGCCAATGGAGCGGGTGGCGAAACCCCTGCGACTGATGGGCGCGCGCATCGACACCCGCGACGGCAGGCCTCCGGTCGTGCTGCACGGCGGCGCAAGCCTGCGCGGCATCGATTATGTTCTGCCCATGGCGAGCGCCCAGGTCAAGTCAGCGATCCTGTTGGCCGGCCTCCAGGCGAGTGGCGTCACCCGCGTCACCGAACCGGCGCCGACTCGCGATCACACCGAGCGCATGCTCGCCGCGTTCGGGGTCGAGGTGCATCGGCAGGGCGCCGCTGTCTCGCTGGCCAGTGGCCAGAAGCTGCGGGCCACGGACATCCGGGTGCCGGGGGATTTTTCCTCGGCCGCATTTTTCATCGTCGCCGGGTGTCTGGCCGCTCCCGATGGCCTCACGGTGCGCGGTGTGGGCGTCAACCCGACCCGCACCGGGCTCCTCGCCATGCTGCGGCTGATGGGCGCGCGCATCACCGTCACACCACGCGCCGACGCCGGGCCGGAACCGTTGGCCGATATCACGGTGCATAAGAGTGCGCTGCGCGGCGCCGTCATCCCCTCCGAACTGGTGCCGCTGGCAATCGACGAATTGCCAGTGCTGTTTATCGCCGCGGCCTGCGCCACCGGCGAGACCGTGGTGACGGGGGCGGAGGAACTGCGGGTGAAAGAAAGCGACCGGCTGGCGGCGATGGCTGAAGGCCTCGCGAGTGTAGGTGTCCAATGCGAGCTGCTTCCAGACGGTATCCGCATCCAGGGCGGGAGGCTGCGGGGCGGGCGGATCGACAGCCACGGCGATCATCGCATCGCGATGTCCTTTGCCATGGCGAGCGTGTGCGCCGACGGCCCCATCGAGATCGACGACGTCGGCAACGTGGCCACGTCGTTCCCGGGGTTTCCGGCGGCGGCACGTGCTGTGGGGCTGCTGCTGGAGGAATCGGCGCCGCCATGAGCCTGCCTGATTCCGCTGCGCCGGCGGCACCGGTCGTGACCGTTGATGGGCCCAGCGGGGCCGGGAAGGGCACGGTCAGCCGGCTGTTGGCCGGGCGCCTGGGCTGGCACCTGCTCGACAGCGGGGCTTTGTACCGCCTCGTGGCTTTTGCCGGGCTCCACAATGGCCTCGCAGCCGATGACCGGGCCGGGCACGCGCGTCTGGCGCGTGAACTGGACAGCCGTTTCAGGGCGAATCCGGATGGCTCGGAGCGGATTGAGCTCGGTGGCATCGATGTCACGGCAGGAATCCGCACCGAGGAGAGCGGCATGGGCGCCTCGCGGGTAGCCGCCTGGCCGGAGATCCGCAACGCGCTCCTGGCGCGCCAGAGGGGCTACGCCCGGCCTCCCGGACTGGTGGCCGACGGCCGGGACATGGGCACCCTTGTTTTCCCCGCCGCACCTCTCAAGATCTTCCTGGTTGCCAGCGCCGAAGAAAGAGCCCAGAGACGCTATAAGCAGTTGAAAGGAAAGGACTCTGCTGTTACCCTTGCCGCCCTTTCGCGCGAGATCTCGGCGCGGGACCGGCAGGATGCGACCCGAGCGGTCGCGCCGCTGGTGCCCGCCGGAGACGCCGTCGCCATCGATTCCACCAGTCTTTCAGTGGCTGAGGTGGTCGAGTGTGTCTGGCGACTCGGCGTACAGCGCGGATTGTGGCAAGAGAGTTGATTTCAGGCGGGTAAGGCAGGGACGCCGAACCCATTCGTAAACGAACCCGCGTGGCACCGGACTGTGCCTGCGGCCAATAGTGCGTGCCCTCAAGAAGGCATGCGAGAGACAACATGACCGAAAGTTTCAGCGAGATGTTCGAGCAGAGCCTGGCGAATAAGAATATTCGCCCCGGCATGATCCTGATGGGCCTGGTGATCGATGTGACGCCCGACGTCGTCATCATCAACGTAGGCCTGAAATCCGAAGCGGTGGTGCCGCTCGACCAGTTCAAGAATGAACGCGGCGAAGTCGAAGTCAAGCCCGGCGACCAGATCGAAGTGGCGCTCGACGCCGTCGAGGACGGCACCGGTGAGACGCGCCTGTCGCGCGAAAAAGCCAAGCGCGCCCGCACCTGGACCCGGCTCGAACAGGCCTTCAACGAAGGCGAGATCGTCACCGGCATCATTTCCGGACGGGTCAAGGGTGGCTTTACAGTAGACATTGAGACGGTACGCGCCTTCTTGCCGGGCTCGCTTGTGGACGTGCGCCCGGTGCGCGACACCGCCTATCTCGAGAACAAGCCGCTGGAATTCAAGGTCATCAAGCTCGACCAGAAGCGCAACAACGTCGTGGTCTCGCGCCGCGCTGTCGTCGAACAGGAATTCTCCGCCGAGCGCAATGCGCTCATGGACAACCTGCAGGAAGGCGCGGTGGTCAAGGGCGCGGTCAAGAATCTCACCGATTACGGCGCCTTCGTCGATCTCGGCGGCATCGACGGCCTGCTGCACATCACCGACATGGCCTGGAAGCGCGTCAAGCATCCTTCCGAAGTGGTCAAGGTCGGCGATGAAATTGAGGTGCGCATCCTCAAGTTCGATCGCGAGCGTTCACGTGTCTCGCTGGGCCTCAAGCAGCTTGGAGCGGATCCCTGGGAGAATATTGCCCGCCGGTACCCGCCCAGCACGCGCGTCTTTGGCAAGATCACCAACATCGCCGACTACGGCGCATTCGTCGAGATCGAGGACGGCGTCGAAGGCCTGGTGCACGTCTCGGAGATGGACTGGACCAACAAGAACGTCAATCCGGCCAAGGTGGTGCAGACCGGCCAGGAAGTCGAGGTCATGGTGCTGGACGTCGATGAAGAACGGCGCCGCATTTCCCTCGGTCTCAAACAGTGCGCAGCCAATCCCTGGAAGGAATTCGCCGAGAACAACAACCGCGGCGACAAAGTCGGTGGACAGATCAAGTCGATCACCGACTTCGGCATTTTCATCGGCCTGGCGGGCAACATCGACGGCCTCGTGCACCTCTCCGACATCTCCTGGGACGCGCCCGGCGAAGAAGCGGTGCGCAACTACCAGAAAGGACAGCAGGTCGAGGCGATGGTGCTGGCGATCGACCCGGAGCGCGAGCGCATTTCGCTGGGCATCAAGCAGCTGGCGAAAGACCCGTTCTCGGGCTATATCACCGACAACCCGAAGGGCAGCGTGGTGCGCGGCACGGTGCGCGAGGTCGACGCCCGCGGGGCGATCATCGATCTGGGCAACGGCATCGAAGGGCAGCTGCGGGCCTCGGAGCTGGGGCGCGACCGCATCGAGGATGCGCGCCAGGTGTTGAAGGTGGGCGACGAGGTCGAAGCGAAGTTCGTGGGGGTCGATCGCAAGACCCGCTCGATATCGCTGTCGATCAAGGCCAAGGAAGTCCACGAGGAGGCCGAGGCGGTGCAGAACTACCGCTCCGAACAGCCGTCCTCGGGCACCAGCTTTGGCGATCTGTTCAAAGAGCAGACCAACTCTCCAGAGCGCGATTGATCCGGAGTACATAGTAAGTGGCACCCGTGGCCGGCAGACAGATTCCGGGCACGGGTGCTGATCCAGTTTAGCGGGGCCCGGCATGACCAAATCTGAACTGATTGAAATCATCACCACCAAGCAGAAGCATCTGCCCGCCAAGGACGTCGAGCTCGCGCTCAAGCAGATGCTCGAGATCATGAGCGACGCGTTGGCGCAGGGGGATCGCATCGAGATCCGCGGCTTTGGCAGCTTCTCACTCCATTTCCGGCCACCGCGCCAGGGGCGGAACCCCAAGACCGGCGAGGCCGTGGCGCTCGATGGCAAGTACGTTCCGCATTTCAAGCCCGGCAAGGATCTGCGTGAGCGCGTCAATGAAGGGACCAACCGGCCAATCCGCGACTAGACGGTATCCGCCCGATACTGGGCAAACGCGCCAGATTCGCAGCTCGCGATCCGGGCCTTCGCCTCCTAATCTGACCGGGTGTTTTCCACCCGGTGCTCAGGAGGCGCCCCACATGAATACCTTTAACCGAGCGATTACGATTGCCGCACTGCTGGCCGCGAGCGCAACGGCCAGCTGGTGCGCACCCGTCTACATCAATTCCGCTGATGCCGCGACCCTGGCACAAGATCTGAAGGGTATCGGTGCGGTCAAGGCGCAGGCCATCATCGACTACCGCCAGAAGCACGGTGCGTTCCGCACTGTCGACGAACTCGCCCAGGTCAAGGGCATCAGTCAGAAACTGATCGACCGCAACCGGGCAGATCTGCGCGTCGAGCGCACGGCCCCGGCCGCCGCGGCAACCGCCCGCGCGCCGGCCAAACCACCCGTGCGTCACTAGCAGCAGGTGGGTCCAGGCCA
>JAYTXT010000180.1:0-3794 GCA_043742765.1 Gammaproteobacteria bacterium
GCTTGTGCCTGTTTCAGTTCGCGGTAGGCATCTCCTCGCCGGGCACCTACGCCATCCCGCAGATCATCGCGGGCCCGCTGGCGGCGGGTCGCTGGGTGGGTGTGCAGAACGCCTGTGGCAACCTGGCCGGCGCCACCAACATCCTCGGCCTAGTGGGCTGGGTGTGGATGCTGCCACGCATTGCGCCGCTTGATTGGTCGAAGATCTCGCGCCCGGCGCGCGCGCCGACGGCAGCGTGAAGAAGCTCGGACTCTACCTGGTCGAGGCACTTGAGGCGCAGGGCGTGCGCCACGTGTTCGGCATTCCGGGGGTGCACAACGTCGAGCTCTATCGCGGCCTCGCGCAGGGTCCGATCCGCCACGTGAGCGGCCGCCACGAACAGGCCCTGGGATTCATGGCAGACGGTTATGCGCGTGCCAGCGGCAAGCCCGGGGTGTGTTTCACCATCTCCGGACCCGGACTCACCAACATCGCCACGGCCATGGGCCAGGCCTACGGAGATTCCATCCCGCTGCTGGTGATATCGAGCCAGAATCGTACCGGCGAGGCGGGCAGCGGCGCAGGTTTCCTGCACGAGCTCAAGGATCAGTGCGCGCTCGCGAGCGGCGTCGCGGGCCTGTCCTTCGCCATCCGCCGTCCCGAGGAGCTGCCGGAGGCCTTGGGCAGGGCCTTCTCGAGCTTTGCTTCCGGCCGACCTCGCCCGGTGTATATCGAAGTGCCGCTCGATGTGCTGGCCGCCGACGCCAGCGGGCTGCCGCTGCCTGAGGTCGTGCGTCAGCGCCCGCGCGCCGCGGCCGCACAGCTCGAGTCCGCAGCCACTCTGCTGCGTACGGCGCAGCGGCCCGTGCTGCTCGCGGGGGGCGGCGGAATACGTGCCGCCGTCGACATCCGGCGTCTGGCCGAGCGCATCGACGCCCCGGTGGTCATGACGGCTAATGCCCGCGGCATCCTGCCGTACGGACACCCACTGGCGGTGCCGATGAGCGCCATGCTGGCGCCGGTGCGCGCCTTCATCGCCGAGGCCGATGTGGTGCTGGCGGTCGGCACGGAGATCGGCCCGACCGACTACTCGATGGACCTGCGCGCCGATTTCCCGACGCCGAGGAACCTCATCCGGATCGACATCGACTATGCGCAGATAAACCGCGGCGCGACACCGCGGGTGGCGCTCTGCGGCGACGCCGGGGAGACTCTCGTTGCGCTCGACAAGCTCGGTGTGGGGGCGGTGCGCCACGGCGATGGCGCGGTCCGTGCCGAGGCGGTGCGTCGTGCGGCACTCGACGCGGTGCATGCCTTCTCGCCGGCCCTGCGCGAACACTTGGACACCCTCGAAGTCATGCGTCGTGCGCTGCCCTCGGCGCTTTGGGTTGGCGATTCCACGCAGATGGTCTATGCCGGCAATTTGGCCTTCAACGTCGATGCCCCGGGACGGTGGTTCAACTCGGCCACGGGATACGGCACGCTGGGATACGCGTTGCCGGCTTCCAGCGGCGCCTCGCTAGGCAGCCCCGATCAGCCCGTGATCTGTCTCGCCGGCGACGGCGGCGTGCAGTTCACCATGAGCGAGCTTGCCTCGCTCAAGGAGGTGAACGCCTGGACGATGGTGATCATCTTCAACAACCACGGCTATGGCGAGATCCGAACCAGCATGCTGAATGCCGGGATCAAGCCCGAAGGTGTCGACGTGAAGCCGCCGGACTTCTCGCATATCGCCAGGGCTTACGGATTGAACTACCGTCGCGTCGCCACCCGCGACGCCCTTGCCGATGCGCTCCAAGTATTCGGCACTCGCCGCCAGAGCGGGGTACTCGAGATATTTGCCGACGAGTTCGAATGACACGCCCTGCGCCGGACGCGAGCGACTACGAATCATTATCGCCTCGCTCTCTGATAGATGTGTGACCATGAGATTGCGAATCAATTGATGTCGAAAAATCGGGCAAGTCGGGATAGCGGTCGAGTACCTCACCCAGCGCCTGCTTTAGAGGCCCAAGCCACGGTTCAAAATTCCGCCAGTGATCCACGCCGCCGCGAAAAATGGGCTGGCGCACCTGCTCGGAACTCGCGGTACGCACCGCCCGCTCATTCTCATAAAACTTGAGGCATCCGTCCTCGAACTGCAGGCCGCAGTAATCGAGGAGGCGGCGCACCTCGGTCTCTGTGTCGTCGATCATAGCTTCATAGAAGACTCGATGAACCCGGCCCGGCAGTACCGTATCGATATGGGCCATCAGCTCCACGTAATTGCGATAGTAGCCGCCGATATCCTCAAGGCTGTAGCAAAAATTCTGGCCGCGCGCGAAGTGTTGCTTGAATCCCGAAAAACAGCAGCCCACCGGATGGCGCCGTGCGTCGATGATTTTGGCATTCGGCAGCAGCAGATGAATGAGTCCCACGTACAGATGATTGTTCGGCATCTTGTCGATGAAAAACGGCCGGCCAGTCTTGCGTTGTGTGCGCGTTTCCGAAAGATATCGTTCCCCCAGCGCGCGCAACGCAGCAACGCTCAGCTCCGCGACCGCCGGCGCAAAACCGCCCCCGCCGCTCGGCGCACTGTCACGGTATATCTCCATGGCTATCCGCGGCAGATCCGGCAGTTCCATCGTGCCCTCGACAGCAGAATTGCTGGCGAGGATCTGTTCGATCAGCGTCGATCCAGCTCGGGGCAAACCCACGATGAAAATCGGATCGGCCGCCTCGACGCCGGAACCCGCGCGCGATGCGAAGAAGTCCGCCGTGAAATGCGTTTTCGATCGGCGCACAAACTTGGTGTTGTCCGCCGCGTCGTAAGGGTGCAGCTTCTTGCGCAGCGCATTGCCCAATGCGTAGTGACCGAAGGATTCCTCGTACTCGCCCGCATCGTCCAGCGCCGTGCCCAGCGAGAACTCGAAACACAGCCGATCGTCATCGCTAATTACGTCTTGAGCGAGAGCATGGCGTATGTTCGATACATCCTCGTTCGAAAAGCGGAAGGTTTTGAGATTCGCCAAGCTCCAATAGGCCTCACCTAGCGTCGATTCCATGGCGATCGACCGGCGATAGGCACTCACGGCATCGGTGAGGCGTCCCGCCGTCTTCAATGCATGGCCGTAGCTCATCCATATTTTGGGCTGCTGCGGGAACTCCTTCAGCACCGCCTCATACACCTCGATCGATTCGGCGAAGTCGCCGAGGTTGGCGAGGATCGCCGCCTTGAGATTCCGGTAGCCCGGATTACGCGGCTCTTTGCGCAACAACCGTTCTATTTGCGCGGATGCCGCCGCCGCCTTCCCCTGCCGATACAATGCCACCGCATAGTTCTGGCGCGCCGCATCGAAACTGGGTGCGAGTTCCAGGCAGCGCTCCAGCAAGGTCACGGCATCCGCATAGCGCCGTAAGCGGCCCGCCACTTCCGCCAGCATGCGCAGCGCCGCCACGTCCGTCGGATGTGATTGGATGTGGGCGCGCAGCCGCGCTTCGGCGACCGGTATATCGTGGGCAAGCAAAGCCGCCGCCGCCGCCAGCAGCCGCGGATCCTTGGTTCCCGCGTTGATGTGCTCCGCCCGCGCCCGGTCCGCGCCGTGCGTATCGCCGCTGGCATCGAGCTGGTTGGCCAGCAGTCCCCACGCATCGGCGGAATCCGGCTTCAGCCGCAATGCATGCCACAACGCCGCAATCGCATCCGTGGCTCGGTCCGCCTCACCCAAGGCGATGGCCAGTTCGATATGAGTCGGCGCAGAACGCTGCTGCTCACGCGCTAGAGGAGCCAGTATTTCCAAAGCGGATTGCGTGCGCCCGACGCGTCGATGGGCTGC
>JAYTXT010000181.1:0-4792 GCA_043742765.1 Gammaproteobacteria bacterium
TTGCCGAGTATGGTGCGCAGCACGTTGTTGTGGAGCTGCGGCCAGTAGAAGCTCCGCCGCAAGCTCCAGACGTCGACGACATCGCCGACCAGGAACAGCTCCTTCATCTGCACGCGGTGCAGGAAGTCGAGCACCAGGTCGGCACGGCACTCGCGCGCGCCGAGGTGAATGTCCGACAGGAAGGCCGTCCGTACCTGCGATTGAGGGTGGTGCTGTTGAACCATACGCTGCTGCTCTCCGGTGAGGGTAGGCAGAGTGCAGCTTCGGCCCGGGCCGTGACGCGAAGATTGCAGTGGCATGACAACCGTGTGAAATCAGGTCGTTACGGGATTTTGTTCAACGGATCATGTAGACCTTGGTCACGGTCTCGTGCACGGTGCAGACGCCGCGCCAATCCTGTGGAAAGAATGCCACGGTGTCGGGGACAATCTCGATGACCTCGCCGCTTTCGTGCACGTAAGTGCTGCGGCCCGCCAGAAAATGGCAGTACTCGTCGCGCGTCACGTGACAGGCCCATTTGCCCGGCGTGCAGCGCCAGATGCCGCTCTCCGAGCGTCCCCCCGGGCCTTTGTGCAGGAGCTTCCCGCAAGTGTGCGACGCACCTTCCAGCATGGTGGGGATGACGCCCCAGTCGACGAGCTTGGTCTGGGACAGCGGGTCGCGCAGGGTTGGGGTGGCTATCGGCGCTGACTCCTCGCCGGGGCCCGGGCCGCCTGCCGTCAGCATGTAGGTGTTGCGCATCGTTTCGTGCACCGTGCATTCGCCGGCCCAGCCGCCGGGGAAAATCACCAGCGTCCCCGGCGTCACCTCGATGCGCTCGCCATTGTCACGCCGGTAGTGGGCGCGGCCGGCGACGAAGTAGCACAGCTCGTCACGCGGAATCGCGAGCCGCCAACGGCCCGGCGTGCAGATCCACAGGCCCGCCTCGGGTTGGTTATCCGGACCCTTGAAAAGCACCCGGCCACTGGAGTGCGCTACGCCCGCGATGGCATCGGGCTGCACGCCCCAGGGCACGACATCGTTGCGCGTGGAAGCGTTGGCGAGGTGCGGTGCGGACGAGTCGAGCTCAGCCATCGTGCTTCTCTTTGTCGAGCAGGCCGGTCAGGAGCCGCGCCGCCTTGGCGGGCCCGTCCTGCGCGCGCATTTGAGTGCTGGTGGCGGCGAGCCTGGCACGCAGGGCACGATCGTTCAGGCACTCCTCGATGCGCGCGGCCAGCTCGGCCTCGGTCCACTCGGCGCGGCTCAAGCGGAAACCGTGGCCGGTCTCCTGCACGCGCGTGGCGTTGTCGTGGCCGTCCCAGGCGAAGGGCATGATGATCGCGGGTTTGCCGAACAGCAGGCACTCGGTGAAGGAATTGTTGCCGCCGTGGTGAATAACGACGTCGACCAGCGGTATCACCGAAGGCTGCGGGAACCAGCTGTCGGCGATAACATTCGGCGGCAGGTCCGTGTACTGATCCTGGTAGCCGCCAACGTTGACAAGTGCGCGGCAGCGCAGTTTCCCGAGGGCGGCGATCAGTCGCTTGAGCAGCGTCACGTCTCCGGCACCGAGGCTCCCGAAGGATAGGTAAATGAGCGGCGCGTCCTGATGCGCCGCGAAGCGCGGTACGGTGTACGGTTTCTCCTCGCGCACACAACCCTCGAGATACTGGAACTGCGCCGGCGGCAGCGGGTGCGAGCGCTTGAAGCGCACGGACTCCGGGTACAGCAGCAAGTTCAGAAACGGCGAGGGCTCGAAGAACTGGCCGAGCGGATAGGGCTTTTCACCCTGCGCGACGAGGAAGGCGTTGAAACTCTCGTGCAGCGGGCGGATGACTTCGTTGAAGCGGGTGCGAAACCGTGCATGGCAGGCGTGATCGTTTTCTCCGCAGCCCGACAGGTGCGGCGGAATCGCCGGGTCCTCGATTTCGTTTTCGGAGCAGGACACGATGCGCACCCAGGGCGCGCCGTGCTGCTTGATCGCCGGGAACAGGATCACGTTGTCGACGCAGATGAGGTCGGGCTTGATCTGTGCCAGGACGCCGGGCAGGTCGCGCTGCGCGTAGCGGGCGCTGTCGATGATGGCCGCCCAGCATTCTTTCACGTAGTTGTCGATCTGCTCGTAGGCCGGCTTGTAGAAGTTGGGCAGGTGGCCGTTGATGAAATCTTCCCAGAAGCGGGCCATCTGCTCAGGCGGCATCGGCGCGGACAGATTCACGGCGTGGGTATCGAAGCCGTAGCCGCGGTAGACCTCGAGGAAGCCGGGGTCCGAGAGAAACACGGCCTTGTGGCCGAGGCGCGTGACCGCCTGCGCAATGCCCACGGAATTGAGCGCCGGACCGTAGGCGGCCTCAGGAAAGAAAGCGATGGTGTGCGCGCGGCTGTCGGTCATATATTTTCCCCGCTCTCGATATTTGAACATAGCGGTGCATGCCCGGCACACTCTTTTTGGCCGCGCGCGATTTTCATGGAGTACGGGCGCCGCGATATTCCTGTTACGCTACCCGAGGGGAGCCAGGGCACCTTGAAAATCGTCGACTTCAAATCACTCGGGGCGCCGCAGACCAGCACCCCGGCACAAGTCAACCTCGTCGCCGGGCACCCGCAGCAGCAGTTGTGGAACGTGCTGTCCTCGGGCGACGGACGCTTTCACGTTGGCGAGTGGGCCTCGGCTCCCGGCGCGTGGCGGGTGAACTACACGGAGTACGAGCTCTGCCACATGCTCGAAGGTGTGGTGCGCCTGACCGATGAGCAAGGGTCGGCGTGCCTTTACCGCGCTGGCGATACCTTCGTGATCCCGAGCGGGTTCCGCGGCATTTGGGAAGTCGTAGAGGCCTGCCGCAAGGTCTACGCCATTTACGAGTAAGTGAGCGCAGGCCCCGCGCGATCTCGCTGCTGGGGCCACGCTCGCTGGTCCGCGTTGTCAGAACTTGTAGAGCGCCTGCAGCCAGGCCTGCGTGATGTCCTGAGAGCCGATCTGGTCCGACTGGTCGTGGCGGGCCTCGAGGCGCAACTCGTAGTTCTTCGCGGGCGCGTAGCCAAATGTCAGCGTGCCTTCTTTCAGATTCTGTTTGGCCCCGTTGATGGCGCCATCCTGGTCGTTCAGGTATTCCAGGCGCAGGGAAGTGCGCCAGGCATCGTTGATCGAATAGTTGAGGTATCCCGCCGCGGCCCACCAGGTGAGTGAAGTGCCGCCCGCCAGTTCCTGCTTGTCCCAGTCGACAGTTCCGGTCACGGTCAACGCCGCAGTCGCAGTCCAGGTGGCCACCAGGTCGACCAGCGTCTTCTTGCCGAGGCCGTTCGCCACGTCGGTGTCGCCGTAATGGGCGGAACCGGTCATCGACAGGGTTTTTAGTGGCGCCAGGCTGATGCACAGCTCCAGGGTCTTGCCCGATCCCGTGCTGGTGCCGGTATTCCATCCATTGTTAACGCCAACTGTGAAGGACGCCACGTTCGACGCGGCGTAGACCATGCGGACACCGGTGTGATTGATCGGTTCCGAATACCAGAACAGCAGCGAGCGCGTGATATTGCTATTGCCGGTCGGTGCTGCCACTTCCGCACCCGCGAGCGTCAGGTACTTGCCCGCCATCACGGTCAGTTTGCCGGTGGCATATTGCATGTAGGCCTGCAGCAGGTCGAAATTGACGGAACTGTTTATATTGCCCGTGTAGCTGTAGCTCGGGGCGTACAGGCCGGTGCCGGCCTCAGTGCCGGCGACAACATTCACCAGTGCGCCGAACCCGGCGCTCGGGAGCTTTGAGATCGTGAACGCCGCCTGGTTGAGCGCGAAGGTGTTCGCCGAGCGCGTGTCGGGCAGCAGCGCCGCCGATTGGTCACCATAAGAGTAAGTGGCGTCGATGTTACCGCTCGCGCTGATGCCCGAGGAATCCAGCACTTCGGCCAGTGTCGGCGTGGCTGGTTTGGGCGCATCGGCGGCGGCGGCGTTGCCCGCGGCAGCACTGGCGAGAATTAATGACAGCGTGACTGCGGATCTTCCAGGCATGAACATGTTGAGCGATCTCCCTCGTTGACACAGGCCGGTTCGGTACTCGACAACGAGAGTGGAAAGCAGGTCTCATGCCAGGCTGCGGGGAACGCATGTCAGGGCTTCCCTGCGTTACCCGATACGCCGTTGATTCCTATGCCTTTAAATTTTCCGGTGGGCGGAAATTTGCGGTCACGGGAGCGAAAGGCATTGCACCATTTCGGCCAGTAGTGCCACGGGCCGTGCACCAAGCTGGCCTCGCCGGGCCTAGGGAGTTGCGAGTATCGCTTCCCTGAGAATCGCGAACAGCTGGTCGATTTCCGCGCGGCTGACGATCAGGGGCGGTGAAAACGCGAGCGTGTTGCCCGTAGCGCGTGCCAGCAGGCCGCGGGTAAAGCAGCTGCGGAAGATCTCGAAGGCCCGCGTCGGGTTGCGCCCCGCCTCAGTGGCGAACTCAAAAGCGGCGATCAGACCGTAATTGCGGATATCGACCAGCCCGGGGAGCCCGCGCAGCGCGTGTGCGCTCTCTTCCCAGTAGGGCGCGAGTTCGGCGGCGCGCTGCGGCAGCCCCTCGCGCTCGTAGATGCCGAGCGTCGCCAGCGCGGCGGCGCAGGCGACCGGGTGACCGCTGTAGGTGTAGCCGTGGTACAGGTCGATGTCGGTGGCCGGCCCGTTCATGAAGGTCGCGTGGACGTCGCGATGCACGAACACCGCGCCCATCGGAATGACGCCGTTGCTGATGCCCTTGGCGGTCGTCAGCAGGTCCGGCGTGACCTTGAATTGCAGGCTCGCGAACCAGTCGCCGGTGCGTCCGAAGCCGGTGAT
>JAYTXT010000182.1:0-2627 GCA_043742765.1 Gammaproteobacteria bacterium
TCGATCGCGGCCCGCCGCGGGATCGATCGCATCCGCCGCGCTTCCCGGATCGCCCGGCACGAGGTCAGCGACGAGCTGGCGGTTGAAACCTTTGCGACCCCTGCCACGAACAACGATTCAGGAGCCCTACACGCCATCGAGGCGATCGAACCGCTGCTGGCGGCGCTCCCGGAGCGCCAGCGCCGGGCGCTCGAGGCGGTCAAGATCCGCGGCCTGTCGGTGGCGCAGGCGGCCAGCGAATCGGGCCAGAGCGTCGCAGCGCTCAAGGTCAACGTGCATCGCGCGGTCAAGGCGCTGCGCAAGCTCGTAGGTACGGCAGACGGCGAGTGATGTGAAGATTTCATGAAGCAGCAAAGCACAGAACAGCTCATCGATTCCCTGGCCCGGGGCCTCACGCCCGTGCGCCCGCTGCGGCCACCAGTCACGCGCGCGTTGTGGTGGCTGGCCGCGGCGGCAGCGGTGATCGGCGCCGCCGTGCTGCGCTGGGCTGATCTTGCAGCCTTTGCGGCACGCTTTTCGGAGCCGCGCATGGAGCTGGAAGCCGTGGCAACGCTGCTGACCGGCGTCACCGCGATCATTGCCGCCTTCCACCTGAGCCTGCCCGATCGCACCAGCCTGTGGCGCTACGCACCGCTGCCGCCGCTCGCGCTGTGGATCGCGACCAGTGGGCTCGGCTGCCTGCAACACGGTGTCGGGCTGGGCACGGCCGGCGATCGCGTGGGCGAGAGCGTCCGCTGCTTCATGTTTATTGTGGCGGTCAGCGTGCCGCTGGCGCTGGTTTTGTACGCCGTGCTGCGGCGCGCGCGCCCGCTCGATCTGCTCGCCGTCATGCTCACCGCTGCGCTGGGCGTGGCCGCGCTCGCCGCGTTCATGCTGCAGTTCTTTCATCACTTCGACACCACGGTGATCGACCTGGCGGTGCACATGGCGGCGGTCGGCACGGTCATGGTCGTTGCCGGAATGTCGCGCCGAATTCTCGCCTGACTCAGTCAGCATCGCCCTGTCGCTTGCTGGCGACGCCCCCAGCTCGTCAGGGCAGCTTGCGGCGCGGTGCCCGATCACCCACAATCTCCCGCGTCTTTCCGGAGGAGTGAGCAATCATGGGTATGCGTCTGGCAATGGTTCGCGGCATCGTTGGGGTCTCGCTGGCGGCGCTGGTCGCGGCTGGTTTCCCCCTCAGCGCGCGCGCCGGCATGATCACCACGCAGACTGCTATCGATGCGCAGGGCTCGCCGCAGCGCCTCGCTGATCTCAACCGCGTCGAAACAACACTCGCCCGCGCCGATGTGCGCGCGCGGCTACAGGCCCTGGGTGTGAACCCCGCGGATGCCGCGGCCCGCGCCGCCACGCTCCCCGACACCGACCTCGCGCGGCTCGCCAAGCGCCTGGACAAACTCCCGGCCGGTGGCGACGGGGGCCTGCTCGAGCTGGTGGGCTTCGTGTTCCTGGTGCTGGTGCTTCTCGACTATCTCGACGTCGTCCACGTGTTCACGCACCACAAGCGTTGATCGGCGCCGCTGCGCGGAGCCTGGCCGGGGGTCTGCTGTTGCTGGCCCTGGGCGGCTGCAGCACCGATCGATTGCTCGAGGCCGCCGCCGCGCAGCCGCGCGTTGAAATCGCCGGCGCGCCCTATTTCTCGCAGCGTGATCACCAATGCGGACCGGCGGCGCTGGCGACGCTGCTCGGCGCCGCGGGCAAACCGGTCGCGCCCGAGACCCTGGCGCACGAAGTATTCATCCCCGGACGCAAGGGCTCGGTGCAGGCCGAGATGCTCGCCGCGGTGCGCCGGCACGGGCGTGTCGCGCTCGCGCTGGAGCCCACGCTTCAAGCAATGTTGCGGGAACTCGAACAGGGACGGACCGTCCTGGTGTTGCAGAATTTCGGCCTGCCCGCCTTGCCGCTGTGGCACTACGCCGTGGTCGTCGGCTATGACCGCGAGCGTGACGCGATGCTGCTGAGCAGCGGTCGCGGGCGGCAACAGCGGCTCGCCGCCAGGCGGTTCCTGGGCACCTGGGGTCGGGCGGACAACTGGGCATTCATCGCGCTGCGGCCCGGCGAGCTACCTGCCGACATGCGCGCGGGGCCATTGCTCGACGCGGTCGCGGCACTCGAAGCACTGGGCCAGAGTGAATCAGCCGCGGCGTCGTACCAGGCTGCAATCAAGCGCTGGCCATCCGAGTCGCTGGCCTGGTTCGCGCTCGCCAACAATCAATTGGCGCTAGGCGCGACTGCCGCCGCCGAGGCAGCGTATCGCGAGGTGCTGCGCGTTCAGCCCGATCACTTGCCCGCTCGCAATAACCTGGCGCTGCTGCTCGCGCACCGCGGCTGCATCGCAGCGGCGACCGAGGTTCTTGCGCCCGCGCGCGCCGCCGCCGATGACGGGCCGTTCGCCGCGGAAATTACCGACAGCTGGCGCGAAATCCAGGCGCTCGGCGCGCAGGCGCCCGCGTGCCTGGCGCACTGATGGCGGCCCGCGCGCGCTAACGCGGCAACGCCAGGCTCAAGGCGCCGATGATCGCCGCCGGCCCGGACTCCTGCACCAGCACCGCCACGAAGCGCGCATCGGCCGGGAGCGAGCTGATCTTGACGCGCCATTGCGCCGCGGCGCCGCGCCATGAACCGAGCAC
>JAYTXT010000183.1:0-14338 GCA_043742765.1 Gammaproteobacteria bacterium
GGCACTTACACGTTCTCCGTGGTCTACAACCGGCGGCCGTCCACGGGCTTTGGCGTGTCGCTGGCGGCGGGTGCCAACGCGCTGGCCACTGCCGAACGCGTCAAGACGCGACTCGCGCAGTTGCGCGTGCAGTATCCGCGCAGCCTCAAGGATTTTATTCCCTTCGATTCCACTCCCTATGTGCGGGTCTCGATCCGCGAAGTGGCCAAGACCCTGCTCGAAGCGGTGCTGCTGGTGTTCCTGGTGATGTACGTGTTCCTGCAGAACCTGCGGGCCACGCTGATTCCCACCATCGCCGTGCCGGTGGTGCTGCTTGGCACTTTCCCGGTACTGCTGTTGTTCGGGTTCTCCATCAACATGCTGACCATGTTCGCGGTGGTGCTCGCGATCGGCCTGCTGGTCGACGACGCCATCGTGGTGGTGGAAAACGTCGAGCGTCTGATGAGCGAAGAGGGGCTTTCGCCGGTCGAGGCCACGCGCAAGTCGATGGGGCAGATTACCGGCGCGCTGGTGGGCATCGGCACCGTGCTGACCGCGGTGTTTATTCCGATGGCGTTCCTGAACGGATCCACCGGGGTGATCTACCGGCAATTCTCGGTGACGATTGTCGCTGCGATGGTCCTATCGGTGATCGTTGCGTTGTCGCTCACGCCGGCGCTGTGCGCCACGCTGTTGCGCCCGGTCGCCAAGGAGACGCACGGCCGCCGCGCCGCGGCGTTCTTCAGCGTCTTCAATCGCGGTTACCAGGGCATCCACCACCGTTACCACGGTACGGTGCAGCGCATGCTGGCGCGCACCGGGCGCTACATGCTGGTATACGGTGGGCTCGCGGCGCTGATGGGCCTGCTGTTCATCCGACTGCCCACTTCGTTCCTGCCAGCCGAAGATCAGGGCTTCATGATGGTGTTCGTGCAGGCACCGGTGGGTGCAACGGCTAGCCGCACCAACAAGGTGCTCGACAAGGTGCAAGATCACTTCCTGGACAATGAGAGCAAACTGGTCGATTCGGTATTCACGGTGCAGGGCTTCAGCTTCAGCGGCACCGGCCAGAACGCGGGCATCGGCTTCGTACTGCTCAAGGACTGGGACCTGCGCCCGCGCCCCGACCAGAGCGTGTCGGCAGTCGCAGGCCGCGCCTGGGGACCGTTCAGCCAGGTCCGCGATGGCCTCATTTACCCGATCGTACCGCCCGCGGTTTCGGAGTTGGGCAATTCCTCAGGTTTTGATTTCTATCTCAAGGATGAAGGCGGCAGTGGGCACGCGGCGCTGATCGCCGCGCGCGACCAGCTGTTGGGTATGTTGTCGCAGGACGCACGCCTCAACGGCGTGCGGCCGAACGGTTCGGAAGATTCTCCGCAGTACCGCCTCGACATCGACGCGGCGCGCGCCAGCGCGCTTGGCGTGTCACTGGACGAGGTGAACGATACGCTGGCGATTGCCTGGGGCGGACGTTATATCGACGACTTCATCGATCGCGGCAAGGTGAAGCGCGTTTACCTGCAGGGTGACGCGCCCTATCGCATGAACCCCGAAGACTTCAACCGCTGGTACGTGCGCAGCATGGCCGGCAAGATGGTGCCGGTATCGGCGTTCACGACCGCGCATTGGGAGTTCGGCTCGCCGCAGTTGCAACGCTTCAACGGTGTCGCCGCGGTCAACATCAATGGTGACGCCGCGCCTGGCGTTTCCTCCGGTGCCGCCATGAAGATTGTTGAAGACTCGGTCGCCAAGCTCCCGCCCGGATTTCACGCGGAGTGGACCGGTCAATCCTACGAAGAGCGTGCCGCCGGCGCGCAGACGCCGATCCTCTACGCTATGTCGCTGATCATCGTGTTCCTGGCGCTGGCCGCGCTCTACGAGAGCTGGGTGATGCCGATCCCGATCCTGCTGGCCGTGCCGCTGGGCATCGTCGGCGCCGTGTTCGCCACGGCGCTGCGCGGCCTGGAGCGCGACATCTATTTCCAGGTCGGCATGCTGACCACCATTGGCCTGGCCAGCAAGAACGCGATCCTGATCGTCGAGTTTGCCAAGCTGAACCTCGACGCCGGGATGGAGCTGATCGAGGCCACAATGCACGCGGTCCATGACCGCCTGCGGCCGATCGTCATGACCTCGCTCGCCTTCGGTTTTGGCGTCCTGCCGATGGCGCTGGCCCGCGGGGCCGGGGCCGGGGCGCAGCACGCCATCGGCACGGGCATTTTCGGCGGCATGCTCGCCGGCACGATCTTCGGCGTGCTGTTCGTGCCGGTGCTGTTCGTGTTCATCCAGCGCCTGCTGGGCCGCAAGCGCCCGGCTTCCGCAGCCTGAAGCGGGGGCCTGTCGTCAATCGGGGACGGGGCCCGGGCTAAAGATCTGCTCGCCCCGGCCGTTGGCGTTTCCAGAGCAACTGTACTGGAGCCGACCATGTTCCCGATATCCTCGCTAGCCGGTGGCGGCCTTGCCGGCCTGATGAACCTTCAGGGTGCGGCGCCGGCGCCCGCGCGCACGGCCGCGGCAGGCAGCCAGAACAGTGCCCCGACGGGCTTTAGTCTGTCGCCAGCCGAACACGGGTTGGGCGTGGCTGCAGCGCCCGCCATGCTCTCGCAGGTGCTCGGTGCCCTGCGCGCCAGTTTTTCCATTTCTGCCACGCCCTCACCTTCGGCAACGGCGCTGACGCCGGCCGAGAGCGCAGACCAGAGCTTCACCTCGGCGCTTGCCCAGGCAGTTCAGGCGGGCGACGGTACAAACTCATCGCTCGATGCCGTGCGGACCACGGTCCTCAATGCGCTGCATGACGTTTCGCAGTTCCTGCTCGGCATGGGCGCCGCTCCGGCCGATGTCAGTGCCGCCGGGGAAGCGCTGCAGACCCGGCTCCAGTCGCTGATGACGGGCCTGGGCGCCGGCGGTAGCGTGGCCGCGCAGGCGACGCTGGTGCAGAAAGAAAAGATGACGCTGGAGATCCGCACGGCGGAGGGCGACATCGTCAAACTCACGCTCCGCGCCCGCAGTGCCACCACCGCCATTTTCGCGGCCGGCTCAGCGGTCGACGGCAGCGCCACCGCCGGCGTGGCCAATGTCACGACCATTAACAGCACGCGCCTGAGTGTCGATGTCGAAGGCAACATCAACGCAGCCGAGGCGGCCGCTATTGGCGATGTGCTCAATCAGGTGGAAACACTGGCTGACCAGTTCTTTGCCGGCGACATCACGCAGGCCTTTGCGAGTGCCGCTGCGCTGCACATGGACAGCACTCAGCTGGCGTCGGTTGCGCTGCGGCTCAAGTTCAAGGAGAGTTTCAGCGCCGCCGCGCTCGCCCGACCCGCGCCGGCGGTACCCACCGCGCCGGCTCCGGTGAGCGCGGACCCCATCGCCACGACTCCGGCGCCCCTGGCCCCCGACCCTGCGTTAGCACCGGCGCCAGCCGACGCGTCCGCGGCGACACCGCCAGCGACAGCTTCGGTGCCAGCTCCGGCGCCAGCTCCAACTCCAACGGCAACGCCCGCGCCAACCATCGGCTCGATACTGAACGACTTCCTCTCGCACGTGCTCGACTTCGCCTTCGCCGGGAGCGGTGACCAGACCGTGGTTTCCAGCGCCCACATCCGCCTGCAATTGCTGATGGCTGCGACCCGCACGATCGCCCTGACACGCACTGCAGCGGACAACGCCAGCCCATCCACCGACCCGACCGCCGTCGCGAAGCTCGGTTCGGTCGTCGACAGCCTGGGCAGCAAACTCGTCTAGGTGCGCCGGCCGCGCCCCCCGGTTGGCTGTCACCGGACCATGATCAGGCGCTGGGTTGACAGGTGCATGGGGCCAACTACGGAGCCTGATTAACCGCTCGGATGGCGCCAGTTGGCCGCTGCTCCCGCCCCGGTCCGTGGCAAACTGGCGGGCCATGCTCAACTTCACCGACGTAGCGGTACGCCGCGGCCCCCGCCTGCTGTTCTCCGGCGCCACTTTCAGCCTGTTTCGCGGCGAGAAGATCGGCATCACCGGCGAGAACGGCAGCGGCAAGTCCACGCTGCTCGAGCTGGTGCGCGGCACGCTGCACGCCGATGCCGGCAGCTTCGAGATGCCCGGCAACCTCGTTGTGGCGCATGTTTCGCAGGACATCGACGCCACCGATCAACCGGCGATCGAGTTCGTGCTCGACGGCGACGCCGAGCTGCGCGCGATCGAGGCGCAGATCGCGCTGGCAACCGAACACGACGATGGCGCCCGGCTCGGCACGCTGTACGCGCGTTACGCGGAGGTGGGCGGCTACGACGCGCGCGCCCGCGCCGCGCAGCTGATGCACGGCCTGGGGTTCGAGCACACCGAGGACGAGCGGCCGATCCGCACTTTTTCGGGCGGCTGGCGGGTACGCATCAACGTTGCGCGGGCGCTCATGTGCCGCTCCGACCTGCTGCTGCTCGACGAGCCCACCAACCACCTCGACATCGACGCGATCCTCTGGCTCGAGACCTGGTTGCGGGCCTATTCGGGCACACTGCTGCTGATCGCGCACGATCGCGAATTCCTCGATCGCGTCTGCAACCGTATCGTCAATATCGAACATGAACAGGTGCACGCCTACCGCGGCAACTACTCGGCCTTCGAGACGCAGCGCGCCGCCGAGCTCGCTGTGCAGGCCTCGCTCTATGCGCGCCAGCAGCGCGAGATCAAGCACATGGAGTCTTTCGTCGAGCGCTTTCGCGCCCAGGCGACCAAGGCACGGCAGGCGCAGAGCCGTCTCAGGGCGCTCGAGCGTATGCAGCGCATCGCCCCGGCGCACGTGGATTCCGCGGCGTTCGAATTCGCATTTGCCGAGCCGGCGAAGCTGCCGCGCCCGCTGCTGGCGATTGACGGCCAGAGCGCGGGGTACGGTGACGTCGCGCTGCTGCGCAACGTCAAATTCACACTCATGCCCGGCGACCGTCTGGCGCTCCTCGGGCGCAATGGCGCCGGCAAGTCGACCTGCATGAAGCTGCTGGCCGGCGAGCTCAAGGCGCTCGGCGGCACGCGCACCGAGGCGCGCGATCTGCACATCGGCTACTTCGCACAACATCACCTCGAGCAGCTGGCCGCCGATGAGTCGCCGCTCGAGAACCTGCGGCGCACCGGCGGCGCGCGCGCCAAGCGCGCGACCGAGGCCGAGCTGCGCGATTACCTGGCTACCTTCGGGTTTCGCGGCGGCCGCGTGTTCGAGCCCGTCGAGCCGTTTTCCGGCGGCGAGAAGGCGCGCCTGGTGCTGGCGCTGGTGGCCTATCAGAGGCCAAACCTGCTGCTGCTCGATGAGCCGACCAATCACCTCGATCTGGAGATGCGCCAGGCATTGGCGGTGGCGCTGCAGGAGTTCTCAGGCGCCGTGGTGCTGGTGTCGCACGACCGGCACCTGCTCAACACGGTGGCCGACGAGCTGATCGTGGTTCACGACGGCCGCGCAGAGCGCTTTGACGGCGACCTGGAAGACTACGCCCAGTGGCTCGCGACCGGTGGACCGCTGCGCGCGATCAATGACGGTACCGGGCAGAATGCCGGCAGTGCAGTGAATCTACAGACCCTGCCCGCAGCGCCTGCGGCCGAGAATGCCGAGCAGCGGCGCCAGCGGCGGCGTGACGAGGCGGCGGAGCGCGGCCGGCTCGCCCCGTTTCGCACCGCCGTCCAGAAGCTGGAACAGCAACTCGAGAAGCTGGCTCGCGAAGCCGCGGAGCTCGAGCTAAAGCTGGCTGCGCCAACCCTGTATCTGCCCGCCGCCCGGGCGCAACTGAAAGCCGCGCTCGAGCGGCAAGCCGAGCTGAAGCGGCTCAGCGCGCAGGCCGAGACCGCATGGCTCGAAGCCAGCAGCAAGCTGGAGGTGGCGACGGGGTAGTTCTGGCACGATTTGACCCCATCGTCGTCGCTGCCGCGTTTCACTAGGTAATTCGAGCTGAAACCGGAGCTGACCATGAAACGCCTGTTCATTGCCGTGCCGTTGGTCTTGCTGTGTCTGCAGGCCCACGCGGCGGGCCGCCTTGCCACCGTGACCATAATCGACCGCGCTACGGGTGACGCCCTACCCACCCATTATTACCGGGGCGAGTACTGGGTGGCCGGCACCCCAGGAGCGCGCTATTCGATCGCCATCAGCAACCACACGGGCGAACGACTGCTGGCTGTTACCGCCGTCGACGGTGTGAACGTGGTCTCCGGAGACACGGCATCCTGGGGGCAAACCGGCTACGTGTATGCGCCCGGTCAGGGCTATGAAATCACCGGCTGGCGCAAGAATGACGACGAAGTGGCGGCCTTTGAATTTACGGCAGCGCCCAATTCCTACGCGGCTCGAACCGGGCGCGCGGCCAATATTGGCGTCATTGGCGTGGCGCTGTTCCGCGAGCGCACGCCGCAGATCATGCCGGCGCGTGAACCATGGGAAGCACCGTTTGCGGACCGGTTGGCCGCGGCCGGCGCACCGAGTCCTGCGCGTCCGGCCAGCGAGGCGTCAAGCGCGAGCGAGGCCTTGTCCGACTCGCAGGAATCGCTCCGCAGCCACTCGTCCAGCCTGGTACACGGCGTGGAGCCGGAAGTGAAACTGGGCACCGGGCACGGTCAGCGGGAAGGCTCGCATGTTGAAAACGTTGGCTTTGAACGGCAGCAGGACACTCCCAACGAAGTAGTTCGCATTCGCTATGACAGCACCGCGAACCTCATCGCCATGGGCGTGATTCGCAGACCCACGCGACCCCTTGGCGTGCCAAACCCGTTTCCCGATTCGCCAGTAGCGCGCTACGTGCCGGATCCGCCGGGCTAGCGTTGAGGTTTCACCACGCCGACGCCGGGGCCTGCCGGTTGCGATAAAGTGACGCATGGCGGCGGGTGTTCCGACAGATGAACAGTTGGTGCAGCGTTTCGCCGCGGGCGACGCCTTGGCCTTCGAAACCCTCTATCAACGGCACGAGTTGAAGGTGTGGCGATTCATTCAGCGCAGCGTCCGCAACCAGGCAACCGCCGAGGATCTCATGCAGGAGGTCTGGTTTGCCGTGGCGCGCCAGGCTGATCGTTATCAGCCGACCGCGCGCTTCACGACCTGGTTGTTCACGCTGGCGCACCATCGCCTGATCGACAATCATCGTGCGGCCCAGCGAAATCCCGGGCGCGACCCGATTATGGACGGCGCGGAAAATCCCGTGGAGCAGATTGCCGACGACGCCAGCTGCGGCCCGCTGCAGCAGACCGTGGCAGACAGCCAGGCCCGCGCCCTCATCGCTGCGGTGGAGCAACTGCCCGATGAGCAGCGCGAAGCCTTCTTGCTGCAGGCTGAAGGCGAACAGTCGGTTGCAGAGATTGCGAGCGCCACGGGCGTCAGTTTTGAGACAGTCAAGAGCCGTTTACGCTACGCACGCACCAAGTTAAGGGAAATGTTGCGGGAGTACGCATGATCAATCCTCCTGTAGACGACGACGCAGACCAGCTGACTGACCGCTATCGACGCGCGAGCGCTGCGGACCCAAGCCGCCCTGGTGACGCCGTGCGCGCGGCCATTGTCACGGAGGCGAAGGTCCAGGCTGTGGCGCGCGCCGCTGGGTCGGGTAAGACCCCGATCGACATCGCGGCGCCAGTGGCCAATGACTCCCGTTGGCCAGTCAGGGCGGCGGCAGGAGTGGCGGTGGTAGCGGTAGGCGTACTGATTGCGTTGCAAATCTCGCACCATCCGGAACCTGAAATTCTCACTGCGCCTGTCGCGGTGAAACCGGCGGCGGTCATTCCCGCCACACCGCCGGCGGCCGCACAGATTACGGTCGCGCAGTCGGACGCGGCCTATTCGCCGGTGCCGCCGTTGGCGGCCCTGCCAGCACGAGCGCGCGAGCGAGCAGAGGTTCAACTTGAGCGAGCAGAGGTTCAGGCAGTTGCGAGCAGTGAGCAGCGCGTGGGCGTGGAGCTGGTGGACCCAGCGGCCGAGATGATTGCTCCATCGATGGCGGCGCGCCTGCTCAGCAGTGACTCATTGCTCGACATGCGCCGACCGGCTCCGGCTGGTGCGGTGGCGCGGGTTCGCGATCCGGCGCAGGACCGGGCCATCGTTGCTCAGTATTTTCCCGAGGCGTTTCGTGGCCCGCTCGACCAACAACCGATCTGGGTGCTGCTCGATCGCCATGGCCACGTGTTACAGACCGGGCGTCACTTCAGCGTCGATAAAGCCGTACTGCGCGCCTATCTTGAGAGCCGAATTCCAGGTGCCCGGATCGACGAGTGGCAGGCGACAACGCTGAGCGAGGGTGGGGGGCGGACCGTTACCGTTACCTTCGCCTGGGTAGCTGGAGATCCCGCCACGCCAGGCGGCCCGTGACCTTTCCGCTCTGTTCAGCGATATGCCGTTGCGGCCTGTTTTGCGTCGCCAACGGCGCCAGCACCGGTACCGTGCCAAGGGGATGCAAGAATGATTAGAATCACGGCGATGATTGCAATCCTTGGTATCGCTCCACTGGGCACGCCGGTTCGCGCCGCCGCAACCTGGCAGCTCGCTGTTCACGGTGGCGCCGGCGTTCTCGAGCCCGGCTCCCTCACGCCCGCAGCTGAAGCGGCCTACCGCACGAGTCTCCTTGCCGCCCTGGAGGCCGGCGCGCGCGTGCTGCGCAGCGGTGGCGCGAGCCTGGACGCGGTCGAGGCGGCGGTGCGGGTTTTGGAAGATGACCCGCTGTTCAATGCCGGCAAAGGTTCGGTGTTCACGGCCGAGGGTCGCAATGAACTCGATGCATCCATCATGGACGGCAGCACCCGCAAGGCGGGAGCCGTTGCCGGCGTGACGCGCACCAGGAATCCCGTCAGCTTGGCGCGTGCCGTGATGGAGAAGTCGTCGCACGTGCTGCTGATGGCGCCGGGCGCCGACGCCTTTTCATTGCAGCAGGGCCTCGAACAGGTGGAGCCCGGTTATTTCCGCACCGAAGAGCGCTGGCAGCAGTTTCTGCAGTGGCGCGACAAGCGTACCGCGGTGCTCGACCGGACGCATGCCTATGGCACGGTGGGCGCGGTGGCACTCGACCAGGCCGGACATCTCGCCGCGGCCACATCGACCGGCGGACTGACGGGCCAGCGCTGGGGGCGCGTGGGCGATTCGCCGATCATCGGCGCCGGCACTTACGCCGAAGACAAGGTTTGCGCGGTTTCGGCGACCGGCACGGGGGAGTTTTTCATCCGCAGCTCGGCCGCGCGCCAGCTGCGCGATCGGATGGCCTGGCACCGCGAGAGCGTGCAGGCGGCGGCGAACAATACGATCAAGGATCTCGGTGACCTTGGCGGCGAAGGTGGCCTGATCGCGATGGATGGGCGTGGACGCGTGGCCTTTTCAATGAACAGTCCAGGCATGTACCGCGGTTCGGTGGGCGCTTCGGCGGCAGCACGTACCGCCATTTACGCGGCTGAGAAATAGGCGCCGTCGGCCGAGTCCAGGGCGTTACCCAACTTATTGAAATACCGAATAAAATCTCGGTCCTGGGCGCCGTTGCGGCGGTACCGCCGCCGACGCCAAAAGTTCCCAAATAGTTCACTTTACAAACCAATTCATTCACGTATCATGTATTCAATGGGCGGTGAGGAACGCAAGTTCAGCGCCACCCATTAAGTCGCGGAACAAGACCCCCCCCGTTTCCGCGCAATACCTTAGAGCCCCGCTTGCGGGGCTCTTTTTTTACCTGCGAGATGCACGGCGCCAATATGATTCGCGCGCCAATGCGATGACTTGCGCTTGAGGCGTCCTGCGCAACGCACGCCCCGGAAAGTGGTCGGGCGCGCCTCGCAAGCGAGGCGAACCTTGCCCTCGCTGCCGCGACGGCTTGTTGGGCCGCTGCAAGACCAAGACGTAGGCACCGCGTCGCGACGCCGCTCAGGCTGCGGCGCCCTCCGACACTTTCCGGGGCGTGCGCTGCGCAGGAGGCCGCAACCACAAGACGGCGCGTTGCCGCGTACAGCCGCATTAGAATCACCGCATGTCACAAGCGAAGGAAGCCGCGGACCAGGGGTTCGCCTCACTTGAGGAGCGGGCGCCGGCCGCCGCCGCGCTGTTGAAGAACGCGCCGACGCGGATGCTGGAGTCGGCGGGGCGGGTGGTGGCGGCCAGCGATTTCGTCGTCGATGCGCTGGCACGCGATGAACAGCTGTTGCCCTCACTCCTAGCACAGGCACCGCAGCGGCTGGCCGAGCCGCTCCCCTTGCCGGCGGGCGGCGATGAAACGGAATTCATGGCGGGGCTCCGTCGTTGGCGGCGGGCGGAGTTGACGCGCATTGCCTGGCGCGATCTGGCCGGCTGGGCCACGCTGCCGGAAACACTGCTCGAGCTGAGCAATGCCGCGGACGCGGCGATTCGCGCCGCGCAGGAATTCGCGTGGCGACAGCTGTGCGAGCGACACGGGGCACCCGGCACGGCCGATGCGGAAGCCCAGCGCCTGATCGTGATCGCCATGGGCAAGCTCGGCGGGCAGGAGCTGAATTTCTCCTCCGACATCGATCTGATATTTCTCTTTGATGCCCACGGTGAGACGACCGGTCCGCAACCGCTGGCACACGAGGAGTTCTTTCTGCGGCTCGGCCAGCGCCTGATCCGCTATCTGGACGCGCCGACCGCCGAGGGACGCGCGTTCCGGGTCGACATGCGACTGCGACCGTTTGGCGCCAGCGGGACGCTGGTCGCGAGCGCGGCGGCATTCGAAGACTACCTGGAGCGCCAGGGGCGCGATTGGGAGCGTTACGCCTGGGTCAAGGCGCGCGCCGTGACCGGCGCCGGCCTATACGACGCCGTGTTCCGCGCCAGCGTGCAGCCCTTTGTGTACCGTCGCTACCTGGATTTTGGCGTCTTCGAATCGCTCCGTGACATGAAGGCGCTGATCGAACGCGAAGTGGCGCGGCGCGACCTGCAGGACAACATCAAGCTCGGGCCCGGCGGCATCCGCGAAATCGAATTCATCGTGCAGTCGCTCCAGCTGATCCGCGGCGGGAGCGACCGGCGGCTCCAGAGTGCCTCGCTCCTGCAAACGCTCCCGCGCCTTGCCGGAGAGCGGCTGCTGCCATCCGCGGTGACTGCGGAGCTGGACGCCGCCTACGAGTTCCTGCGGCGCCTGGAAAACCGCCTGCAGATGTACGCCGACCAGCAGACCCACTCGCTCCCCGCCGACGCGCGAGCGCGGGCGCGGATCGCCGCCGCGATGAACTGCGGGTCCTGGGACGAGCTGGCGGGGGCGCTCGAAGCGCACCGCCAGCGCGTGGCGGCGCACTTCGCCGCGCTGGTGCAGTCCGACGGCGGTGGGCGGCCGCAGGCCGCACCGCTCACTGCCTTTCTGGAAGTCGAGGAGGCGCGCTCAGGCCTGCCGGCGCGGCTGGTGGAGCTGGGGTTTCCCGCCGCTGACGCCGGCGCCGCGGCGCAGTTGCTGGCGGATCTGCAGGGGTCGGCGTTGCTGCGGCGGTTGGACGAGCCCGGACGCCGGCGCCTGCATTCGCTCCTGGGGCAACTGCTCGCCGAGGTGGCGCCGCTCGGCGATGCACTCGCCGTGCTGCGCCGGCTGCTGCGCGTCATCGAAGCGATTGGCACGCGCTCCGCGTATTTCGCGCTGTTGCTCGAGAACACGATCGCACGCCGCCGCTTGGTCGAGCTGGCGCGTCACGGCGATTTCCTGACCACGCAGATCGCCGCCTGGCCGCTACTGCTCGACGAACTCATCGACGAGCGGCTGTTCGAACGGCTCCCCGCGCGCGCGGAACTGGCCGTCGAACTCGCCTCGCGGCTGGCGGATGTCGAGGCGGGCGACGAGGAGCAGCTGGTGGCGCAGCTGCGCAATTTCCAGCGCGCCGCGCTGTTCCGCGTAGGCGTGGCCGACCTGTCGCGAGGGCTGCCGCTGATGGTGGTGAGCGATCGGCTGACGGAAATCGCCGAGTTGATCGTCGAGCAGACACTGAAGATCAGCTGGGATTTCGTGACCGCGCAATACGGCACGCCCATGTGTGGGGCCGGCGGCGAACGGCGCGCGGTGCGCCTGTGTGCAATCGGTTACGGGAAGCTCGGCGGCATGGAGCTCGGCTACAGCTCCGATCTTGACCTGGTATTCCTGCACGACTCCACCGGCGAGCGCCAGGAAACCGAGGGTGCGCGCAGTGTCGACAACCAGGTGTTCTTCGTGCGTTTCGTGCAGCGCATGGTGCATACGCTGACGATGCATTCGGCCGCCGGCCGGTTGTACGAGGTCGACATGCGGCTGCGCCCCAGCGGCAAGGGCGGCATGCTCATCACCAGTATCGAGGCCTTCGAGGAATATCAGCGGCGTGACGCCTGGACCTGGGAGCACCAGGCACTGCTCCATGCCCGCGCGGTGTGCGGGGATGAGGGCCTGCAGGAGCGCTTCGCAGCGCTGCGGGCGCGGGTGCTGGAGCAATGTGTACGCCGCGACACTTTGCGCGAGGAAGTGCGACGGATGCGTCTGCGCATGCGCGCGGAGCTGTCGGCGGCGAAAGCGGACGAAGTCGATCTCAAGCAGGATCCGGGCGGCATTGCCGACATCGAATTCCTGGCGCAATACTGGGCGCTGCGCTGGGCGGCCCAATACCCGCCGGTGGCCTGGTACGCCGATACCATCCGTGAGCTCGAATCGGTGGCTTCAGCGGACCTGGTGCCACAAACCACCGTCGATGTGCTTATCGGCGCTTATCGTAAATTCCGGGAACGTACTCACCATCGGGCTATCGCCGGCCTAGACGCCGTGGTGGTGGCGGGCGAATTCACCGCCGAGCGCGCCGCGGTGGGCGCGATCTGGCAACGGACAATGGAGGTATAATCACGCCATGAACGCAATCAGGGCGCCGCAACCGGCCAACACCCAGAACCAGTACGAGGTCAGCGCGCAGGACCTGCCGCTCTCCTGCCCGAGTGCAGCCATGGCGCTGTGGAATTCCCACCCGCGCGTCTACCTGGCCATCGAGCAGACCGGCTGGGCGAAGTGCGGCTACTGCGGTGCCGAGTACACGCTCAAGCGCTAGCGGCGCGCCGCGGCACTAGGCGTAGGGGCGGTACGATTTTTCCTCGACCAGCGCCGAGCCGAGCTTGGTGTTGATGCGCTTCTTGATGGCCGCGCGCTCGTCGTTGTTGAAATAGACCGCGCGCGCCAGTTCGACGAAATCCGCGTCGAAGCGCTTTTGGGCTTCCTGGTCGCGCAGCCGGTCCTCGACGTCCCACAGCCGCGCGTTCACTGCTTCGAGTGCGCGCTCCTCGCCACTGAGGTCCAGGCCCGCGGGCACTGCGGTGGCCCAGGTCTGCTCGAGGAGCTGCAATTCGTGGCGGACGTTGGCGAGTTTCGCCGCATCGCTCATCCGCGCCGACTTGATGCGCAGGATCGTGATCTTGTCGAGCAATTCGCCCGGCGATATCGGCACCCGTATGTCTTGCATGGGGGTATCGTAGCAGGCCAGGAGTCAGCGGACCCCCGCGGCCAGCAGTTCATCGAGCCGCGCGCAGACGTCTGCGGTTTCCACCAGCTCCATGGCGCCGGGCTCCTCGATAGTCGCGTTCCAGGGCAGCTCGCTGGCGCTGCGGCCGCGGAATTTCAGCGCCGCCTCGGCGTAACGGTCGACGCACCATTGGCGCGACAGGTACGGGCCGCTGCGCGCGCTGCGGGTCGTGGCGCACAGGCCGATCACCGGCGTACCAACCATGGTCGCCATGTGCGCGGGGCCCGAATCGGGCGCCAGCAGCACGGTGGCGCGGGCGAGGAGCGCGAGAAACTGCGGCAGGGTGTCGCTGCCGACGATATTGCGCACCGGGACGGTGGCAGCGCGTTCGATCGCCGTACCCACGGCGCGTTCATACTCATTGGGGCTGCCGCACAACAGCACCTGCAGGCCATGCCGGCGCACGGCGTGGTCAATTACCGCCGCGTAGCGCTCGATGCGCCAGTTGCGGGCGCGACGGCTCGAGCAGGCACTCACGATCAGCGTGCGCTGGCCGTCGGGAATCTGCTGCCGCGCCCATGTCTGTGCTGCCGCAGGGATCGGCAGGTTCCACTCCAGGCGGCGCTCCTCGATGCCGAGCGCAGCCGTGAAACCGAAGAAACTGTCGAGCACGTGTTCATTCGCGCGCGGGGCGATCTGCCGGTTCGTGAACAGCCATTGTAGCTCACGCGCCCGGGCGCGATCGAACCCGAGCCTTACCCGCGCGCGGATCAGCGTCGAATACAGGCTGGCGCGCAGCGCGTACTGCATGTGCAGCAGCACGTCGAAGCGCCGGCCGCGCAGCGCGTGCTGCAGCGCCAGGGCGCCGGTCCGCAGGGAGCGCTTGTCGATGGTGATAAACTCGACCCCGGGCAGCAGGGTCAGGAGCCGCGCCTCGGCGCGGCCGATCACCCAGGTGATCGCGGTGTCG
>JAYTXT010000184.1:0-16372 GCA_043742765.1 Gammaproteobacteria bacterium
AGCGAGCACCGGCCAAGCGCGCCAGACCGGCGCGGCGGGTCGTCGCGAAGCAGGCCGCGAAGCGCAAGCTCAAGTCACGCAAAAAGGTACCGGCGAAGCGGCGCAAGCCAGCAACACGCACCCGCTAGCGTCGAGGCGCGCGACCACCGGCCGCGCCGACTATCGCAACCACGCCAGGCGCGCGCCGAGTGCCAGGAATAGTCCGCCCACGGTGCGGTCGATCAGCGTGCGTACGTTGGGATTGCGCACGAAGAAAGCCTGGAGCCGTGCCGCGGCGAACGCCAGTACCAGGCACCAGATCAGTCCGGTCGTGATAAACGTTGCTCCCAGCGCCAGAAAAGCCCAGGTCTTGGCGCTGCTGGCGGGATCGATGAATTGCGGCAGGAAAGCCAGGAAGAACAGCGCCACTTTGGGATTCAGGATGTTCGTCAGGATGCCCTGCAGGAAAGCCGCCCGCGGGTCGGCTGTGGCCGGAGCAAGCGCGGCGTTCCTGGCTGTGGGGACCTTCGCGAACAGGAGTCTTGCACCCAGGTAAATCAGGTAGGCGGCGCCTATGAACTTCACGATCGTAAAAGCCAGCGCCGACGTTGCCAGTATTGCCGACAACCCCAGTGCGGCCATGAGCGTGTGGAAAATGCTGCCGACCGAAATCCCGCAGGCCGCGGCGACTCCCGAACGCAGGCCGCCGGTCAGGCTCCGGCCGATGATGAACATGGTGTCCTGCCCCGGCGTGAAATTGAGCAGGATGCCAGCGAACACGAACAGCCAAAAACCGTGGATACCCAACATGCGACTCTCCGTGCTGGCTGAAAGTGACGCCGGCTACCTGAATTCCACTTCGCCTTCGATCTCGACCGGGATGTCGAAAGGCAGTTCCACCATGCCTACTGCGCTGCGGCTGTGTGCCCCGACCTCGGGTCCGTAGAGTTCGAGGATCAGATCCGAGCAACCGTTGATGACACTCGGTTGATTGTTAAACCCCGGCGCTGAATTCACCATGCCGAACAGGCGCGTCCACGCCGTAACGCGGTCAAGATCACCGAGCGCGCGCTTAAGGCTCCCGAGTATGGACAGGGCGGTCAGTCTGGCGGCGAGGTATCCCTGCTCGGGCGAGACCTCGCGGCCGACCTTGCCCAGTGGCGCCGCGAATGACCCGTCGGGGGCCTGCGGCCCGTGGCCGGAGATCAGGGCGCGCTGGCCAACGATGCGCACGAACTGAAACGGCAGGGTCACTCCGGCCGGCGGCTTGGCCGGCGGCGGCAGCGCCAGCCCGAGCGCGCGCAGGCGATCTTCAATGGCTGGCATGACCTGTTCCTGTCGGCCCCTGGTACACCATGTAGACGTTGGCGCGCTCGTAGCCGGAAGCATGCGGCGGGGGCGCATGCACGAAGCCGGCTGATTCGTACAGCTTGATGGCCGGCTTGAGCACGCTGTTGGTCTCGAGGAAGAGTTCCCGGCCCTTGAGCGCCGTGTACGCATCGATGCCCGCTTCCAGGAGCTGGCGCCCGATCCCGAGCCCCTGGCAATCTGCGGTGACCGCCATCTTGGTGAATTCATAACGACCATCGCCTGCGTTGACCAGCGCGCAGGTGCCGACGATCTCGCGGCCGCGGCGTGCGAGCAGAATGGCGCCGCCGCCGCGGATGATGTCCTGCGGGCGCGAGAGGACCTGCTCGTCGATGGGCTCGATGCGGAAGAATCGCTCCAGCCATTCGAAATTCAGACGCTTGAACTCCGCCGCATAGCGACGGCTGAATGGCAGGATCTCGACCTCGCGCTCGGCGGCGAGGTGCGAGCGGATGCGCGCGGCGAAACTCCGTCCCTCGAGCGCAGCGTCGATGGCGGTCAGCGGCGCGGACAGCGGGTGGGTGGCCTCGAGCTCGCCGAGCGCCTGCACGATGGCCTGCCAGACCGGCTCGAGCCGCGCCATGAGATTCACTCCGCGTCGCGACAGCCCTAGCAGGCGGCGCCGGTCATCCTTCGGGTCGGGCGATTCGCGCACCACGCCGTGCTCGAGGAGCTTGCGGCTCATCTGGCTCACGGCCGGGTGGCTCTGGCCCAGCCGCTTGGCCAGCTCCGAGATCCCCAGCCGGCCGTGGTCCCGCAGCAGGAACAGGATCGGAAAACAGCGCGAGGGCAGCGCGACCCCCTGGCCGCGATAGACCTCGTCGACGCCGGCGTACATGGTCTCGGCGACCTTGCGCATCCGTGTGCCCAGCAGCAGCGTTCCGTATTGGTGCAGGCTCGCCATGATCATTGCCTCCGGCCGAAAGAATATCCGTAAGTGCTTACGGATATCAAGCGGCGCCTCGGCACGCCCCGTCGGTAACCGGGAATTGCGGCGCAAGAAGCGGGGTGTGCCGCACCAGGGCTCGGGCCACACTGGGCGCCGGCAACTGACCAGGAGCCAACCGTGGATTTCAGAATCGTCGCCTTGCCAGCCGCGGATTTCGCGCCGCTGTTCGGTCTTTCACAACAGGAACTCGCCGCCCAAGGAGCCGTGCGGCGCGTGGCTGACTGCCGGCCCGGCTTTCCCTGCCGTGTCAGCCTGCGGGACGCGGATCCTGGCGAGTCGTTGCTGCTGTTGAACCATGAGCATCTGCCCGGGTTGGGCCCGTACCGTTCACGCCATGCCATCTACGTGCGCGAGCACGCCGTCGAATACCTTCCGGCGGTCAACGAAGTTCCCGAGGTCATCAGTTCGAGGCTGCTGTCGGTCCGCGCTTTTGACGTTGCCGGCATGATGGTGGACGCCGACGTCACCGATGGAGCGGACGCGGCGCCGCTCATCAGCCGCTATCTCGACGATCCGCGCGTGGACTTCCTGCACTTGCACAATGCCCGGCCCGGCTGCTACGCAGCGCGCGCGCTTCGCGCCTGGCCGCCGCCCAGGCGCACGTCGCAATGAGCGAGGGCAGGATTTCAGCGAGGCGCAAATCTTTCATACCTGCCTCCAGCCCGCAGGGCGGAGCGCCGCGTAGGCCTGCTGGGGTGCAATGGCATGCGCGGTGGATGCGGTATCGACCGCAAAGATCAGCGTCTGCCCGACGGTGACGAGAGTCGCGGTCAGCGCTGTCAGCAATCGATGGGTTTTCATATTCGTACTCCGTCGCAAAGGGTTTAATTCGCTGTGTGGAAGTCTCGGCCGATCGCCACTCACCAGCAAACGCAATGCCTGAAGGAAGGATCAGAAAAACTGATCCATGGCCGGTGCCGGATCCAAACGCGGCGATCGAGTTACCCACCGTATAATGCGCAAGCAATTGAGGAGCCTGTTTCTGACACCTACGAGCACCGAGGGACGCTGGACATTTGCGCGCTGCTCCCTGGTGGTGTTGGTGGTTGCGGCATCCGTGTGGGTGGCCGCGTGCCGCCCGCCGCCCGCGAGCCGCGCGCAGGTCGCCGCGCCCACTGGCCCCGCCGGCGCCACGCTGTTGCAGGTTGACGCCGGCGCATCACAGCTGCGATTGTACCTGCGCGCCGATGGTCCGCTGATCCGCCTCGGGCACAACCACGTGATCAGCGCGCGTGGCCTGCAGGGCAGCGTTTGGGTGCATCCGCAGACCGAACGATCCAGCTGCGATCTGCAGCTGCCGGTGGCCACGCTCGTTGTTGACGATCCGCAGGAACGCGCGGCGGCCGGCGGCGATTTCGCCGAGCCGCTCGATGCCGCTGCGCGCGATGGCACGCGCGAACACATGCTGGGCGACCGCCAGCTCGATGCCGCGCACTTTCCGCTGCTGCGGCTGCGGTGCCGGCAATTGACAATCACGGCGGGCGTATCGTCACTGGAACTGGCGGTCACGCTCCGCGATCACGAGTCGCATTTGTCCGTACCGGTGCAATGGCAACGCTCCGGTAAACTGCTGCAGGTCAGCGGTGAATTTACGTTCCGGCAGAGCGAGCTGGGGCTCGAGCCCTATAGCCTGCTGTTCGGTGCGCTGCGCGTCGCGGATGAAATCCACGCGCGCTTCCAGCTGGTGGCGCGCGAACCCTAGCGGCGGGCGATGCCGTTGCTACCAGGCGCGATTGATCAGCAGCCAGGTGATCGCGCCACCGGCAATGGACAGCAGCAGTCCCGGGGCGAGGCGCAGCGCGAAGCCCGCGCCGCCGCCTCGCCAGGCAAGCGCCAGCTTGGTCGCTGCGTTGGCGACCGTCGCCAGCAGCACCGCCAGCGCGGCGCGTTCCGCCGGGAACGCCTGCGCATTGAACAGCACGCCGGCCGAGGCGGTCGCGGAATGCACGTCGGCGAAACCGCCGAGCGCCACCGTCACCAGGGCGTAGCGGGCCCCCAGCCACCTGGCAGCGGCCGCGGTCGCGAGCAGCACCACGGCGATGGTGCCGCCCACCAGCATGGCTTCGAGCAGCCGGAACGCACGCCGCGGGAGCTGCGCACGTTCCGGTGGCGCCCGCTCACTGCGCGCGGTCAGCAGCAGGGCGATGGCCGCGCTGATCACCAGCGCCACCAGCAGCGGCCAGAGCAATTGCCGGAGCAAGGGCGGACTCACGACCGTCAGCACCAGCGCGAGCTGCACGAAGGTGGCCACCGACGACCAGGCGGCGCCGGCCAGCGCGCCGGCGCGCAGCGCGGGCTCGGCGCGCGCGCGCGCACCCATGGCAGCATGCGTGGCGGAACTGGAGATGAATCCCGAAGCCAGACCCGCGAGCGGCAGGCCGCGGCCGGGGCCATAGATGCGCAGCGCCAGGTAGCCGAGCGCATTGATCGCCATGACCAGTACGGTGAACTTCCACACCACGCGCGGATTGAAGGCGCCGAAGGGATCAATCGCGCCGTCGGGCATCAACGGCAACACCACGAGCGCACAGGCCGCCAGCAGCAGGCCATCGTGGACTTCCTGTTCGCTGAGTTGCTCGCGTACGAACCTGTGCAGTTGCTCGCGCGCCGCCAGTGCGATCGCCAGCAGCGCCCCGATAGCGGCGGCCAGTACCGGCGCGCTGCTGCTGAGGACGCCGAGCAGGAAGGTTGCGAGCAGCGCAACCTCTGTGGTCATGCCAGGATCGCCGGAGCGATCGCGCCGGTAGGCGCTCACCGCCAGCGCGGCCACGGCCAATGCCATCGCGACCGGCATCACCGGCGCGCCGGTCAGCGCACTGAGCACACCGAGCAGCGCGACGATCAGGAAGGTGCGCACACCGGCAGCCCGTCGTCCCGGCCCTTCGCCTTTGCGCCGTTCGCGATCAATCCCAACCAGCAGGCCGACGCCGCTGGCCACGGCGATCGAGATCAATTGGTTCATCTGCATGCGGATTGGCCGGCGGACGGATCAGGCATCCGCGTTCAGCAGCAGCAACAGCGTGCCTTCCGGCGCCTCGAGCAGGGCATTGGCGTGCCGGTCCAGGCCGCGTGGCAGTTCGAGGCTGCTATTGATACCCCGCGCCGCAAGCTGTGCGAGGCGCGAGGGCATCTGCGGGTCGGTGAACACCAGCAGCGGCGCCTCGGCGGCCCGCGGCCGGTGCACGTGCAGCGTCAGCGTGTCGCTGGTGAGCGCAAGTTGCATCAGAGGATCGTCGGGCACCTCAAGCGCCACGAAGCCGGCATGTTCCCAGAATGCCTGCACCGCTTCGGTATCGATGGTCGGCATGCTGTAGCTGCTGAACCAGCCGCACAGCGAGGCCAGCTGGCCGCCGCGTGCCGGCGAGAAAGTGCGCGCCTCGAGCAGGGCAATGCCCTGGCCGGCGGGGTCGTGCAGCTGCAGTTCGTGAAAATCGCTGTCGCCCAAGCGCGTGTAGTGGGGCTCGAAACCGGCGGTGCGCAGCTCGTGCACGTGGCGTGCGAGTTCCGGACGCACGAAGCTGAGGAGCGGTGCGGTTCCGCGCCGCTGGTGCAGTCCGAGGTTTAGCCGGCCGTCGCTGAGTACGCCATAGGGGTGCGGCCAGGTGTCGCCGGTGGCGAGCTGCGTGAAGCCCAGTCGTTCGTAGAACTGGACCGATGCGGTGATGTCGTCGGTGTTGAGGCTGACCTCGAGGAATCGTCCAAACACGTCTAGCCGCCCGCGTTCGCCAGGATCAGCCGCGTCAGCGCCTGCGCGTGATCGCCCCGGTCGTTGAGCGCGGGCACGTACTGGAATTGCGCGCCACCCGCGTGCAGGTAGAGCTCGCGGCCGCCGATGGCGATTTCCTCGAGGGTCTCCAGACAGTCAACCGCGAAGCCCGGGCAGATTACCGTCAGGGTGCGCACGCCGCGACCGGGGAGTTCGGCCAGTGTGCGGTCGGTGGCCGGCGTGAGCCAGCGCGCCTTGCCGAAGCGCGACTGGAAACTCAGCGACCATTCCGTTGTGCCCAGCTCCAGTGCGGCAGCCAGCCGCCCGGCGGTCGTGCGGCACTGCGTTTCGTAGGCGTCGCCACGGTCTACGCAGCGCTGCGGAATGCCGTGAAACGACATCAACAGGTGCGCGGTGCGCCCGTGCTGCTGCCAGTGTTCGCGCACGCTGTTGGCGAGCGCGCTGATAAAACCCGGATCAGCGTGATAATCGGCGATCAGATGCAGATCCGGCAGCGTGCGCCAGTCACGCAGCACCGCGGCCACCTGGTCGTACACCGGACCAGTGGTGGTGCCGCTGGCCTGCGGGAACAACGGCAGCACCACGATGCGCTGCGCCCCGGCGGCGCGGAGCTTGTGCAGCGCGGCCGGCAGCAGCGGATCGGAATAGAGAAATGCGCTCTCGATGGCGACGGCTTCGGGGAGCCGGGCTTCCAGCTCGAGTTCCAGCGCCTGGCGCAGACGCTGCGAATAAACCGCGAGTGGCGAACCGGCGTCCATCCACACGCGGCGATAATTGCGCGCGCTGCGCGGCGAGCGCAGCGGCAGGATCAGGCCGCGCAGCAACGGCAGCCAGAACAGCCGCGGCAGCTCCACCACGCGCGGGTCGGCCAGGAAGCGGCTGAGAAACCGGCTTACCTCGCGCGCGCGCGGCGCGTCCGGCGTGCCGGTGTTGACCGTCAGTATGCCGAGCATGATGGGGCTGCCATGGCTGGACCTAGATCGGGGTGATGCCGGCAATGCACAGGTATTTCAGCTCCGTGTAGTCGAGGATACCGTGATGCGAGCCTTCGCGGCCGAAGCCGGACTGCTTGATGCCACCGAAGGGCGCGACTTCCGTCGAGATCAGGCCGGTGTTGAGGCCGACGATGCCATATTCGAGCGCCTCGGCGCAGCGCCAGGCGCGTGCCAGGTCGCGCGTGTACAGGTAGGAGGCGAGCCCGAACTCGGTGTCGTTGGCCATGCGCATCGCCTCGGCCTCGTCGCGGAAGCGGAACAGCGGCGCTACCGGGCCGAAGGTTTCCTCGCGCGCGAACAGCATCGCCGTGGTGGCTTCGGTGATGATCGTGGGCTCATAAAAAGTGCCGCCGAGCGCATGCGGCTTGCCGCCCAGCGTGATCTTGCCACCCTTGGCCCGCGCATCGGCAATGTGCTCCTGCACCTTGGCGAGCGCCGCGGCATCGATCAGCGGCCCCAGGTCGGTCGGGCCCTTGAGCCCGTCGCCCACTTTCAGCGCGCTGACGGCCTTAAGGAGTCGTGCAGCGAAGTCGTCGTAAATTTCATCCTGAACCAGCAGCCGGTTGGCGCACACGCAGGTCTGACCGGTATTGCGGTATTTGCTGGCGAGCGCGCCCTGCACCGCGGCGTCGAGATCGGCATCGGCAAAGACGATGAACGGCGCGTTGCCGCCCAGCTCCATCGAGAGTTTTTTCAGGGTCGGGGCGCTCTGTGCCATCAGTACGCGGCCGACTTCAGTCGAGCCGGTGAAAGTGAGCTTGCGCACCAACGGGTTGCTGGTCAGCTCGGCGCCGATCTCGCGCGCGCTACCGGTAATCACGTTGAACACACCTGGCGGCACGCCGGCGCGCGCGGCGAGCTCGGCCATTGCCAGCGCTGACAGCGGCGTCTGGCCCGCGGGCTTGACGATGAAGGTGCAGCCGGCGGCCAGCGCCGGAGCTGCCTTGCGGGTGATCATCGCCGCGGGGAAGTTCCAGGGCGTGATCGCCGCGACCACACCAACCGGCTGGCGCAGCACGAAAATGCGCTTGTCGGGCTGGTGGCCGGGAATGATCTCGCCATAGACGCGACGTGCTTCTTCGGCGAACCACTCGACGAAGGAAGCCGCGTAGGCGATCTCGCCAGCGGCTTCGGCCAGCGGCTTGCCCTGCTCGGCGGTCATGAGCTGCGCCAGGTCCTGCTGGTTCGCCATCATCAGGTCGAACCAGCGGCGCAGGATCACGGCGCGTTGCTTCGCGGTCTGCGCGGCCCAGGCCGGAAACGCGGCCGCGGCGGCCTCGATCGCGCGGCGCGTGGCGGCGCCGTCCAGCTGCGGCACGCTGCCCAGTTGCGCGCCGCTCGCGGGGTTCCTGACCGGCGTGGTGCGGCCGTCGGCCGCGTCCAGCCACTGCCCGTTGACGTAGCACTGGCTGCGCAGGAGTTTCAGGTCGGTCAGTTTCATGATCGGTCTAACCTATGTGCTGCTTGAGAAATTCCTGGCTACGCTCCCAGGCGAGCGCCGCGCTGGGCACATCGTAGCTGCCGCGCGCGTCGCAGTTGAAGCCATGATCGGCTGCATAAAAATAGATCTGCGCCTGCGGGCAGACTGCGCGCACCTGCTCCACGCGTTCGCGCGGTATGTTCTTATCGCGCTCGCCATAGTGCAACATGATCGGGCAGCTGGGGACCCGGTCGAGTTTCTCCCAGATCCGGCTGGTGTAATAACCGATCGCCGCCTGCACCGGGAGCGCGCTCGCGCTCACCCAGGTGAGCTGCCCGCCCCAGCAGTAGCCGACCAGGGCGACGCGGCCGGCATGACGCACCACGTTGATCGCCGCGCCGATGTCGAGCAGCGCCTTGGCTTCGTCGACCTGCAGCCGGTAGCCGCTGCCCTGTTCGAGGTCTTTTGGCCCGTAGCCCAGTTCGATGTTGCGGCCGATGCGGTCGAACAGCGCCGGCGCGATGGCCAGGAATCCAGCCGCGGCGTACTGCTCGGTCACCGCGCGAATATGCGCGTTGACCCCGAAGATCTCCTGCAGCACCACGACCGCGCCGCGCGGCGGGCCGGCCGCCCGCGCGAGGTAGGCTGCGAACTCGTGTCCGTCGCGCGCCATCAGGGTTTCCCAGCGTCCCGCACTCATCGGCAGCTCGCGTTAACTGCCGATCCAGGCGTCGGCCTCGATCTCCACCAGCATTTCCGGTGTGATCAGGCGGCTGACCTCCACCATGGCGGTGGCGGGACGGATCTCACCGAACACGGCGCCGTGGGCGCGGCCAATCTGTTCCCAGTCGGCGATGTTGACCACATAAATGCGCGTGCGCACCACCTGGGCGAAGCTGGCGCCTGCGCGCGCCAGCGCGGCCTCGATGTTCTTCAGGGTCTGCGTCGTCTGCGCACCGGGATCATTCACGCCGACAATCTTGCCGTCGGCGCCGGTCGCGGTGGTGCCCGAGACGTGCACGTAATTGCCGGCGCGCACCGCGCGCGAATAGCCGACGATCGGTTCCCAGGGCGAGTTGGTCGCGAAGTTCTGCCGCGGCATCAGGCACGCTCGACGATGGCGGTGACGCCCATGCCGCCGGCCGTGCATACGGAAATGAGTCCGCGCCGGGCCTGCGCGTCTGCGGCCAGGAGCTTCGCGAGCGCGCCGAGAATACGTCCGCCGGTGGCCGCGAAGGGGTGGCCCAGGGCGACGCTGCCGCCCTTGACGTTGATCTTTTCCGGCGCGATCGAACCGAGCGGGACGCCGCGGGCCAGCCGGTCGCGGCAGAACTGCGGCGATTCCCAGGCCCGGAGCGTGCACAGCATTTGTGCCGCGAAGGCTTCGTGCAGTTCGTAGTAGTCGAAATCCTGCAGCGAGAGCTGTGTGTCGTTGAGCATCGCCGAGACGGCATAGGCGGGCGCCATCAGCAGGCCTTCCTGGCCGCTGGCGAAATCGACCGCCCAGCTCTTGCCGGCGCGCAGGTAGGCGAGCACCGGCAACCCGCGTTCGCGGGCCCATTCCTCGGAGGCGAGCAGCACCGCGGCCGCACCGTCGGTGAGCGGCGTGCTGTTGCCGGCGGTCAGCGTGCCCTTGCCGGTGGTGTCGAACACCGGGCGCAGCGTGCCCAGTTTCTCCACCGTGGTTTCGGGCCGCACATTGTTATCGCGCTCGAGACCGGCGTGCGGCACCACCAGGTCGTCGTAGAAACCGGCCTTCCAGGCCGCCGCGGCCTTGAGGTGGCTGTCGCAGGCGACGCGATCCTGGTCGGCGCGCGTGACGTTCCAGGTGCGCGCCATCAGCTCGCAGCTCTGCCCCATCGACAGCCCGGTGCGTGGCTCGATGACCGCCGGCAGGATCGGCTTGAGATCGCGGGGCCGGAGTTTCAGCCACGGCGCCAGGCGCTGGCCGAAGCTGCGGCCGCGGTAGCTCTTCATCAGCAGCTCGCGGAACGAACTCGGAAACACCACCGGCGGGTCGCTGACCGTGTCGACGCCGCAGGCGATGCCGGCGTCGATCTGGCCGAGCGCGATCTTGTTGGCGACCAGAATCGCCGCCTCGAGGCCCGTGCCGCAGGCACGCTGGATGTCGAGCCCCGGTGTCTGTGGGTCGAGTTCGGTAGACATGAGCGATTCGCGCACCAGGTTGAAATCCCTGGAGTGCTTGATGACCGCGCCGCCGATCACGTCGCCCAGGCGCTGACCCTGCAGCCGGTAGCGCGTCACCAGGGCCCGGAGCGTGGCCGTCAGCAGCTCCTGGTTGCCCTGGCCGGCGTAGGCGCTATGGGAGCGTGCGAATGGAATGCGGCTGCCGCCGATGATGGCGACACGTCTGGGCGCTGCAAGAGTCAGCATGGTGGCCTCCAGGATTGAGGGCGCCGCCGGGAGCGGTGCTGGTCGCGTAGAATGCCAGCTTGCGGCCGCTTGTGCACGGTCGGGGTCACTCAAGAGGTCAGGGGATGGTGCGTGCGGCGGTAGACCGTGTTTTTGAGCGACGCCTGGCGGCGCTCGTCAACACGCGCGAGCACGGGGCCGCGCTCGCAGGCGGCCGCCGTGGCCTCGAGCGCGAGGCATTGCGAGTCACTTCATCCGGGCGGGTGTCGCTGCGAGCCCATCCTGCCCCCCTGGGCAGCGCCCTGTGCAACCCGCACATTACTACCGACTATTCCGAGTCGCTCATCGAGCTGGTGACGCCCACCTTCACCGACAACGCCGCGCTGGCCCAGTATCTGGGCGACCTGCATCATTTTGTGACGCTGCACCTCGAAGATGAGCTGCTGTGGGGCGGGTCCATGCCGGGTGAAATTGCGAGCGAGGCAGAGGTGCCCATCGCCCGCTACGGGAGCTCGCACCGCGGACACTTTAAAGAGGTGTACCGCCGGGGCCTCCAGACCCGCTACGGCGGACTGATGCAGGCCATCGCCGGTGCGCACTTCAATTTTTCCTTCCCGGAGAAATTCTGGCCGTTGTGGGCCGAAGTGCTGGCGACCCACGACCAGGGCGCCGATTTCATCTCGGCGCGTTACTTCGACCTGGTGCGCAACTACCGGCGTCACGGCTGGCTCGCCTTATACCTGTTTGGGGTCTCGCCGGCCCTGTGTGCGAGTTTCGTGCCCGAGCCGCACGACGCGGAGTTGCTGCCGCTCGGCCCCGGGACACTGCACCTGCCGCATGCGACCTCGCTGCGCATGAGCGATCTGGGCTACCGCAACCGCGACCAGGCGGCCGTCAACGTCTCGGTCAATTCGCTGGCTGAGTACCTGCGCGACCTGCTGCACGCGACCCACACGCTGCATCCGCCGTTCGCGGCGCTGGGCGTGTGCGTGGACGGCGAGTACCGGCAGCTGAACGCCAACATCCTGCAGATCGAAAACGAGTACTACAGCAATATCCGTCCGAAGCGCGCGCCGCGCGTGGGCGAGAGCACCGGACGCGCGCTGGCGCGCGGTGGGGTCGAATACGTAGAAGTGCGCGCCCTCGACATCTGCATATTCGAGCCGACGGGCGTGTGCACCGACGAGATGCATTTCATGGAGGCGTTCCTGGCGCTGTGCCTGCTGCGCGAGAGCGAACCAATCGGTGCCACGGAGCAAGAGCAGCTCGATCACAATCACCTGCTGGTCGCGCGCCGCGGGCGCGAACCCGGATTGCAGCTGCAGCGCTCCGGACGCGCGATCCCGTTCCAGGACTGGGCGGCGGAACTGCTCGACCAGCTCCGGGGCGTCTGCGAGCTGCTCGACGCCGGCGATCCAACGCGTCGTTACCGCCGTACGCTCGACCGGCAGGCGGAGAAGCTGCGCGATGCGGAACTGACTCCCGCCGCTCGACACCTCCGTGAACTGCGGCGCGCCGGCGTCGGCTTCGCCGAGTACACCCGCACCCTTTCGGGGCAGCACCGCGCGCGCCTGCTTGACGCCAAGGGGCATGACCCTGTGGTGCTGGCCACGTTTGCCTCGGAAGCGGCCGCCTCGCTCCAGGAGCAGGCCGTCGCCGAACGCACTGAGCGCGGCAGTTTCGAGGAATATCTGGCCCGCATGCTGGGCCCCAATCTTGCATAGCTGATCCGGTCATTTACTTCGCCATGAACCATCCCATGCGTCGCCTCCTCATTGCCAACCGCGGCGAGATCGCCATCCGCGTTATGCGTGCCGCCAACGAGCTGGGCATGGCGACGATTGCGGTCTTTTCGCAGGAAGACCGCTTCTCGCTCCATCGCACCAAGGCGGACGAGGCCTACCTGGTCGGCGAGGGCAAGGGCGCACTGCAGGCTTACCTCGATATTGACGAGATCATCGCGGTCGCGGTGCGGGCCAAAGTCGACGCCGTTCATCCGGGTTACGGGTTTCTGTCTGAAAGCCCCGAATTTGCCGAAGCCTGCGCGCGTTCGGGTATCGTGTTCATCGGACCGAGCCCTGCCGCCATGCGCACGCTCGGCAACAAGGTGGCGGCGCGCGAACTTGCGGTCGCCGCCGGGGTGGCGGTGATGCCGGCAACGCCACCGCTACCCGTCGACTTCCGGCAATGCGCCAAGCTCGCCGCAACCGTGGGCTACCCGGTGATGCTCAAGGCCAGCTGGGGCGGCGGCGGGCGCGGCATGCGCGTCATCGACAGCGAGGTGGCGCTCGCCGAGCTCCTGCCGGTGGCGCGAGCTGAAGCCCGCGCGGCCTTCGGGAACGACGAGGTCTATCTCGAGAAGCTGGTGCGCCACGCGCGCCACATCGAGGTGCAACTGCTCGGCGACACGCACGGCAACCTGGTGCATCTCTACGAGCGCGACTGCACCGTGCAGCGGCGCAACCAGAAAGTAGTCGAACGCGCTCCCGCCGCGTTCCTGACAGCGGCGCAGCGCGCCGGGCTGTGCGCGTCGGCCCTCAAGATCGGCCGCGCGGCGCACTACTGCAACGCCGGCACGGTCGAGTTCCTGCAGGACGCCGACAGCGGCAACTTCTATTTCATCGAGGTCAATCCACGCATCCAGGTCGAGCACACGGTGACCGAGATGGTTACCGGGATCGACATCGTCAAGGCGCAGATCCGCATTGCTGGCGGCGCGCGCATCGGCGAGCCACAAAGCGGCGTGCCAGCGCAGGAAGACATCCGCCTCGGTGCGCACGCGCTGCAATGCCGGGTCACGACCGAGGATCCCGAGAACAATTTCGTGCCCGACTATGGGCGTCTTACGGCATACCGCAGTCCCGCCGGCTTTGGCGTGCGGCTCGATGCCGGCACGGCCTATGCCGGCGCTGTCATCACGCGCTCCTACGATTCACTGCTGGTGAAGGTCACCACCTGGGCACCGACGCCGGAGGAAGCGATCGCGCGCATGCACCGCGCGCTGTGGGAATTCCGCATCCGCGGCGTGGTGACCAACCTGCGCTTCCTCGACCACGTGATTACGCATCCGCGTTTCGTCAACGCCGAGTACACCACGCGCTTCATCGATGAGACCCCGGAGCTGTTCGTCGCCTCGGAGCGGCGCGACCGGGCGACGCGCGTGCTGCATTTCCTCGCCGAGACCATCGTCAACGGCAACCCCGAGGCGCATGGCCGCGCGGCGCCGGTGCACGTGGTCACGCCGCGCCTGCCCCGGCTCCCGTTGGCGCCGCCGCCGCCGGGGAGCAAGCAGCTGCTCGACGAACTGGGGCCGGCGCGCTTCGCCCAATGGATGCTCAGGCAGGAGCGCGTGCTGGTGACCGACACCACCATGCGCGACGCGCACCAGTCGCTCCTGGCGACGCGCCTGCGCAGCTACGACATGCTGCGCATCGCACCGTACTACGCGCAGCTGTTGCCGCAGCTGTTTTCGGTGGAATGCTGGGGCGGGGCCACTTTCGACGTGGCGCTGCGCTTCCTGAAGGAAGATCCCTGGGAGCGGCTCGAGCGGCTCCGTGAGGCGATGCCAAACCTCCTGCTGCAGATGCTGCTGCGCTCGGCCAACGCGGTGGGCTATGCGAACTATCCCGACAACACCGTGCGTTACTTCGTGCAGCAGGCCGCCGGTGCCGGCGTCGACCTGTTCCGCATCTTCGACTCGCTCAACTGGGTCGACAACATGCGCGTGGCCATTGACGCGGTGCTCGAATCGGGAAAGCTGTGCGAGGCGGCGGTGTGCTACACCGGCAACCTCGCCAGCCCGCACGAGCGCAAGTACACGCTCGATTACTACCTGCAGCTGGCGGGGGAGCTCAAGGCGGCGGGCACGCACGTGCTCGGCATCAAGGACATGGCCGGCCTGTGTCAGCCGCAGGCGGCCTTCACACTGGTCAAAGCACTGAAGGAAGCGACTGGCCTGCCGGTGCACTTCCACACCCACGACACCAGTGGCATCGGCGCCGCCAGCGTGTTCGCCGCGATTGCCGCCGGCGCCGACGCCATCGATGCGGCGATGGACGCGATGAGCGGGCTCACCTCGCAGCCGAACCTGGGCTCCATCGCCACGGCGATGCGTTACGCCGCGCGCGATCCGCAACTTGATCCGGCAAACCTGCGCCTGATCTCGCACTACTGGGAACAGGTGCGCAATTACTACGCGGCCTTCGAGAGCCACATCCGCTCCGGCACCTCGGACGTCTACGTCCACGGCATGCCCGGCGGCCAGTACACGAACCTGCGTGAACAGGCCCGCTCGCTGGGCATCGACGACACGCGCTGGCCCGAGGTCGCGCAGGCCTATGCCGAAGTCAACGAGATGTTCGGCGACATCATCAAGGTGACGCCCAGTTCGAAGGTGGTCGGCGACCTGGCGATGTTCATGGTCAGCAGCGGCCTGACCCGTGAGGACGTGCTCGACCCGGGCAACGCGGTGGCGTTTCCCTCATCAGTGGAGCAGTTCTTTCACGGCGAGCTCGGGCAACCCTACGGTGGTTTTCCGGCCGCGCTGCAGGCGAAGATTCTCAAGGGCAAGCTGCCGCTGACGAAGCGCCCCGGCGAAGTGCTGCCGCCGGCCGATCTTGCCGCGCTGCGCGTCAGCGCGCAGGAGCAGCTTGGCCATGAAATCAGCGACCGGCAGTTCGCTTCCTGGCTGATGTACCCGCAGGTCTACGCCGATTTCGACACCGGGCGCCGCCGCTTCGGCGACGTCGCGCAGCTGCCGACCATGGCGTTCCTCTACGGGCTCGAGTCCGGCCAGGAGATCAGCATCGACCTGGAGGCGGGCAAGACCCTGATTGTGCGCTACGTGACCAGGAGCGAGCCGCACGAGGATGGCACGCGCACCGTGTTCTTCGAACTCAACGGCCAACCGCGCGAAGTGGTCGTTCCCGATCGGTCACTGGAGGGGAATCTCCACAAGCACCCCAAGGCCGATGCAGAGAATCCAGATCACATCGCCGCCCCGATGCCCGGAAAAATTTCGTCGGTTGCCGTGAAGAAAGGCCAGGATGTCAAAGCCGGTGAGCGACTGCTTTCGATCGAGGCAATGAAGATGGAAACGGCGGTCTACAGCCCGCGCGATGCCCACATCGCCGCCATACACGTGAAGGCCGGTTCGGTGGTGTCGGCTCGCGACCTGTTGATTGAATTGGAAGATCAGGTGTAACCGACTGACGGTTTGGCCCCCCGTCGCGGAGGGTATGGGATCATTTCATCGGTGGATCAGATGAATTCTCAAGGACTCGTTGTACAGATGTGCCCCGATCGCGCGTGAAATTCAACAGCTATCAACTATCCCGACTCCGCGCTGAACTGAAACCGCTGCGGCTCTATTGGTTTCCGAGCCTCAGAAGCACGAGCGATCACGCGGTGGTGCTACGACGCCGGGGGAGCCTCTTCGCGCCCGCAGTCGTGTTGACGGGCCACCAGACCGCTGGTCGTGGTCGGGGGGCCAATACGTGGTGGTCATCCGGCGGCATGCTCACGGCAACCTTTGTCTTCCCGATCGACGAACGAATTGCTCC